>JAITJY010000318.1 GCA_031278675.1 Bifidobacteriaceae bacterium | reverse complement strand
CACGGCGCGATGGCCGCAGCCGTCGCCGAGGTTGTGGGCTCGGTCGCGGCTGGTCAGACCGGTCTGACCAGCCGCGACCGAGCCCACAACCTCGGCGACGGCTGCGGCCATCGCGCCGTGATCCTCGCCGGCCGCGCCTAAGCCCAGTGGCCCACCGCCGATCGCGCCGCCAACCCCACCGGCGCCAGCCGAGCCAACACCAGCCTCAACACCAGCCCCAACACCAGCCCCAACACCAGCTCCAGCCCCAACAGCCGCAGGCGCGGAACCCGCCCCGCGCGCCGCGTGCCCGCCTATCACCAACGTCACCTCGCCCAGCAACTCGCTCGCGCGCGCCATCTCCGCCAGCTCGCGGAGCGTGCCACGGAGCACCTCTTCATGGGGCTTCGTCAACTCACGCGCCACACAAGCGGGCCGTTCGGGACCGAGGCGAGCGACGGCATCGTGCAAGGTGGCCGCCACACGCCGCGGCGAATCGAAGGCGACGACGGTCCGCGGCTCTGCGACCAACGTGTCGAGCCACGCCCGCCGCCGCCCCGCCGCGCGCGGCACGAAGCCCTCGAACGCGAACCGATGCGCCGGCAATCCGGACAACGCGAGCGCCGCCAGCACCGCCGACGGCCCCGGCGCGCACGTCAACGGCACGCCCGCGGCGATCGCGGCGCGCGTCAGGCCGAAGCCCGGGTCCGCGACCAGTGGCGTCCCCGCGTCCGAGACCACCACCACCAGCCCCTCCCGCGCCCGTTCGACCAGCCACGGCGCCCGCGACGCCTCGTTGTGGTCGAAGAACGAGACCACCTGCCCGCTCAGCGTCACGCCCAGCCGCGCGGCGAGCCGCCGCAGCCGCCGCGTGTCCTCAGCCGCGATCACCGCAGCCGTCTCCAGCAGTTCGCTCAAGCGCGCGCTCGCGTCGCGCACGTCGCCGATGGGTGTCGCCGCCAGCACGATGCCGACCGTCTCAGCAGTCACAGACCGTACGATAGGGCGTTGTGAGTCCAGCACCCGTCGTCGCCACGCGTACTTTACGCCGTCAGGCGTGGTTGGAGCGCTGGTTCGGGCCGTTCGCCGTGACGGTTCTGGGCGGCGCGCTGCGGTTCTGGAACCTCGAGGCGCCTTACACATTGATGTTCGACGAGACCTACTACGTCAAGGACGCGTATTCGCTGATGCGGCGCGGCTACGAGTCGAAGTGGGCCGAGGACATGGACCACCTGTTCGCCGCGGGCGATTTCTCGGCGATGCTCACGGATCCTTCATATGCGGTGCATCCGCCGGTCGGCAAATGGTTGATCGGCTTGGGGATGTGGCTATTCGGGCCGGATTCGTCGTTTGGCTGGCGATTCTCGACAGCTCTCTTCGGGACAGCCGCGGTGTTCCTTGTGATCCTGGTGGGCTGGCGTTTGTTCAACTCGCAAGCGTTGGGTCTGATCGCTGGGCTGCTGCTGGCGGTCGACGGGATCGGGATCGTGCTTTCGCGGACCGGCCTGCTCGACGTGTTCCTGATGTTCTTCGCGCTGTTGGGGTTCTGGTTCACGCTGAAAGACAGGGCGGTGATGGACGAGCGTTTGGCGCTCGCCCTCAGAACGCCGGTGGGCCATGGGGCCAACGGCGCGCCGCGGTATCCGGGGCGGGTTTATGGGCCCCGGCTGGGGATGCGTTGGCACCTGGTTGGCGCGGGGGTCGCGTTGGGACTCGCGACCGGGGTCAAGTGGTCGGGGTTGTTCTTCCTCGCGGCGTTCGGCGCGCTGGTGGTGGCTTGGGACGCGGCGGCGCGCCGCCGCGCTGGGGTGCGGCGTTGGGTGGCGGCCGGCTGCCTGCTCGACGGCGTGAAGGCATTCTTGCTGATGGTGCCGGTGGCGTTCGTCGTCTATGTTGGCAGCTGGACCGGCTGGCTTATGACCAAGGGCGGGTACTTTAGGGATTGGGCGGATAAGAACCCCGGTGAGGGTGTGCTGTGGCTCCCGGCCCCGCTCCGGTCCTTGTTGCATTACCACTTGGAGGCGTATAAGTTCCACACCACCTTGACCTCCGAACACACGTACATGTCGAATCCGGCGCTCTGGCTGATCCAGCAACGGCCGACGTGTGTTTATTACACGACTCACCCGACTTGTTCCAGCGCGGAATGCAGCCAAGAGATTCTGGCTCTGGGCAACCCGTTGATCTGGTGGTTCGGCGTGATCGCGCTCGGAGTGGTGATTTACAACGCGGTGGTGTGGGCGGACCGCCGCTGCTGGGCGATCCTCATGGGCTACGTCGGCGGCTATCTGCCTTGGTTGTTCTACGCGCACCGAACCATTTTCAATTTCTACACGGTGGCGTTCTTGCCGTATGTTGTGTTGGCGCTGGCGTACGCCGCGGGCAGGCTGATAGGACCGCCTGTCGGCTCTGATGGGGCGGCGGGCCTTGGAATTGCCCGAGCTCCGGCCAGAGCGGTCAGCGGACGGGCGGTCGGCGAATTCGGCGATCTGCGGCCGGCGGCGCGAGGCGCCCGTTGGCCCGCCGACCTGGGCGCCGCCGCGCTGAGTCCCTTCGCGCGGCCCGCGGACCCGCAGCCGCGCCGGCGGCGCCGGGCGATCATCGCGGTCACTGTGTTGCTGAGCTTGATTCTCTTCATGTCCGCCTTCTTCTGGCCGATCTGGTCCGCGGGGTCTGTGCCCAAGATCTTCTGGCAGCTCCACATGTGGATGCCTAGCTGGATCTGAACCCCGCCTGACGGCGCTCCTAGACGCTGGCGCAGCGCGGGCTGGCCCGGACGGGCCTGCGCCGCCCGCGCGCTATGATTTCGGGTACCCGAACTTTTAGTTTCGGGCCGCCTTAGGCTTGCCTTGCCTCAGGTGACGCCAAGAGCCGCGGCCCGGGCCCGCGGGACCAGGGCGGCGGCGCTGACCGCCGCACCCGGCGCCCACACGGTCCATCCCCGGGGGCGCGGCTCCGATCGGATCGGAGGGAACGTGACGGGCGGACCGGCCGGCCACCACGACGCGCCGAACAGCGCCCCCGCGGCGCCGACCAAGCTCCCCGACGGCGAGGCCCGCGCCGCGCTCAGCGCCACTCCCGGCGGACCGGAACCGCGCCAGCCAGGCTGCCCAGCCGGCTCGACGGCCGACGCGACGGCGGCGGGGGCGCGACCGGACGGCATCGGCGGCTGGGAGAAGCGGCCGCACTCTGGGCGGCGCCACAAACACCGAAGCCGCGCCCGCATGTTGCGCCTGTTCGGACCGGCCTTTGTGGCGGCGGTCGCCTACGTCGACCCGGGCAACGTCGCCGCCAATCTCACCGCGGGCGCGCGCTACGGCTACCTGCTGGTGTGGGTGCTGGTGCTGGCCAACGCGATGGCGGTGCTGGTGCAATACCTGAGCGCGAAGCTCGGGATCGCGACGGGACGGTCGCTGCCGCAGATGCTCGCGGCCCGGCTGGGACACAAGGCGCGGCTGGCGTACTTCGGCCAGGCGGAGATCATCGCCGTCGCCACCGACCTCGCGGAAGTGATCGGCGGTGCGATCGCGCTCAACCTGCTGTTCGGTTTGCCGCTGCTAGCTGGCGGCGTGATCACTGGCGTGGTCTCGATCGGTGTGCTGGCCGTCCAATCGAGGCGGGGCCAACGGTCGTTTGAGCTGGTCATCACGGGAATGCTGGTGATCATCACGGTGGGGTTCGTCTCGGGGCTGGCGATCTCGCCGGTCAGCGCCACCGAGATGCTGGCCGGGTTGGAGCCGCGCTTCAGGGGCACGGATTCGGTGCTGCTGGCCGCGTCGATGCTGGGCGCCACCGTGATGCCGCACGCGGTCTACCTGCACTCTTCCTTGACGAGGGACCGCCACGGGCGGGTTGGCGACCCGGCCAAACGCCGGCACTTGATCCGCGCGACGCGGTGGGATGTGTTGTGCGCGCTGGTGGTCGCGGGATCGGTCAACATCGCGATGCTGGTGCTCGCCGCCGCGAACCTGCGAGGCGTGAGCGGCACAGACAGCATCGAGGGGGCGCACGCGGCCATCTCGGAAGCGATGGGGCCGGCGGTCGGAGTGGTTTTCGCGATCGGTTTGCTGTTCTCGGGGCTCGCCTCGACCTCGGTGGGCTCCTACGCCGGCGCCGAGATCATCTACGGTTTCCTCCGCATCCGCCCCCCGCTGCTGGCGGTGCGCGTGGTGACGCTCATCCCGGCGCTGATCGTGCTGGCGGCGGGGGCCTCACCCTCGTGGGCGTTGGTGATCTCGCAGGTGGTGCTTTCGTTCGGCATACCGTTCGCGATAGTTCCGCTCGTCTACCTGACCGGCCGTCGCTCCGTGATGGGCGATGCCGTCAACCGGCCAGTCACCCACATAGCCGCCTGGACTGCCACCGCGCTGATCGTGGCGCTGAACCTGGCGCTGATCTGGCTGACGGTGGCGTGACCCCAGGCCGCGTCACATCCCCGACGCGGCTCGTTGGACCAGGGCGTGGTGGTCTCCTGCTGGTTCAGCCCGGGGGCGAGATGACAGGTGCGCCTAGATGCTCAAGCCACGCCGCGTGGGGAACATCACGACAAACGGCGGGGATCAGGGCTGGGCCGGCCGGGGGCCAGCACCGTCCAGCCGGCCGCTGCCCACACGGCCCGGTCCAAGACACACCGCGCGTCCACGATCACCCGCGCCGCGGTCCAACCGGCCACCTCTGCCGGGTCCAGTTCCCGGTACTGCGGCCACTCCGTCGCCAACACCAACAACTCAGCGCCGGCCACCGCCTCGCGCACACCTACGGCAAATTCCAGTCCCGGGCGCGCCGCGCCCACGGCCACGGGGTCGGTCGCGACCACCCGGGCGCCCGCGCCGGCCAGCGCCGCCGCGAGACGCACCGCTGGGCTGTTGCGCACGTCGTCGGACAGCGGCTTGAACGCCAAGCCCAACAGCGCGACCCGGCGGCCGTCGAGCGAACCGCCCAGCCCCGCCGCGGCCAAAGCGGCCACGCGGCCAATTCGCGCCTCGTTGACACAGTCCGCGACGCGTAACAAATCCGCCGTCAGCGGCGCCTCGAGTTCATCGGCGCGGGCCGCCAGCGCCCGCAAGTCCTTCGGCAGGCAACCGCCCCCGAAGCCCAGCCCGGGGTTCAAGAAACGAGACCCGATGCGCGGGTCCAGGCGCAACGCCGCCGCCACATCCAGCACGTCCGCGCCCGAGGCGTCCGCCAGATCCGAGACCGCGTTGATGAAACTGACCCGCACCGCCAGATACGAGTTCGCGGCGGTCTTGACCAATTCCGCCGACTCATAGGACATGGCCAACCTGGGGACGCCAGCTTCCAATATGGAACCGTAAACGGAATCCAATTCTGCCGCGCCGCGCGGTTCTCCCGAATCCGCGACACCGTAAACGATCCGGTCCGGGCGCAATGTGTCAGCCACGGCGCTCCCTTCTCGCAAGAACTCCGGATTCCACACCAGAGCCACTCCGGCGGGCAGGGCGCCAGCGAGCCTGCGGGCGGTGCCCACAGGCGCCGTCGACTTGCCCACCACCACGTTCCCGGGACTGAGGAACGGGATCAGAGAGTCGACAGCCCCGTCCAGCGCCGCGAGGTCGGCGCCTAAACCGGACGCCGCTTGGGGCGTGCCGACGCACACGAAGTGGATCTTCGCCCCCGCCACGCGCCCCAGATCCGTGGTGAATTCCAGACTCCCGGAAACGGCGCCGCGCTCCAACAATTCTTCTAGCCCGGGCTCGAAGAACGGCGCCTCACCGCCCGCCAGCCGGTCAACTTTGACCGGGTCCTTGTCCACGCCGACCACATTGTGTCCCAGCGACGCCATTGCCGCCGCGTGCACCGCGCCAAGATAGCCGCAGCCAATCACCGAAATCCGCACCGAGTCATGCTAACAGGCACGTCAACCAGGCAAGGCGGCAAGCCGGCCGGGTGCGGGACGGCTTGCGCGGGTCCCTGTGGGCAGGTTGGACGGCCCGCGTGGCGCTCACGCTCCGCCACGGATCGGCGGCGGCCCACGCCACGTCAGCGCCACAGCCCCCGGGTGTCGATCACGGGGATGTCCGGCGCGAGGTCTGGGGGTCGGGTCCGGAAGGCGTCGTGGTCGACCAACAAGACCACAGCGTCCGCGCCCGCGAAAGCGGTCTCAAAGCTCACCAGCTCCACGTTCGACCGGGCCGCCAATTCGGCTGGCAGCGCGCTGACATGGGGTTCCACCACTCTGATCACGCCATCGGGATGAGCCTGCGCCAAGCGGGCCACAACCTCCCGGGCGGGCGATTGCCGCAGATCGTCGATATTGGCCTTGAACGCCAACCCCAACGCCACCACAGTGGGCGCCTGCGTCTCCGCCAACGCGGCTTCGACCCTGGCGCCAACCCACGCGGGCATGGAGTCGTTGACGCGGCGGGCGCACTGGATCAACCGGGTGCTGGCCGGGTCGGCCGCCGCGATGAACCACGGGTCCACAGCGATGCAATGGCCGCCCACGCCTGGTCCGGGGCTCAGAATTGACACTCTGGGATGGTGGTTCGCCAGGGCGATCAACTCCCGGACGTCCACGCCCAGGTTCTCGCACACCACAGACAATTCGTTGGCGAACGCGATGTTGACGTCCCGGAAAGCGTTCTCCACGAGTTTCGCCATCTCCGCGGTGACCGCGTCCGTGGGCATGATCTCTCCTTCGCAGAACGTCCGATAGAGGACACCCGCCCGCGAAGCGGCCCGCGGCGTCAAGCCGCCGACAATCCGGTCGTTGAACCGCAGCTCATGCACCACCCGGCCGGGCAACACCCGCTCAGGGCAGTAGGCGATCTCCACGGCCATGTCACCACCCGGGGCCGCCAAGTCGGGGCGTCTCTCCGCGATCCGCTGAGCGACCCGAGCGGTTGTGCCAGGTGGCGATGTCGACTCGAGCACCACCAGCGCGCCAGGCCGCAGCACGGGGCAGATCGAGTCGACCGCCGCGAAGACGTGGCTTAAATCCGGGCTCCGGTCGGCGTTCACCGGGGTGGGCACGGCGATGACGAACGCGTCCGCCGGCGCGGGGACGGCTGCGACGGTCAAGCTGCCCGCCGCGACCGCCCGCCGCACCAATTCGGCCAGGTCGGGTTCGACGAATGGCGTCTCGCCGTTGGCCACCGCGCCAAGTGTGGAGGGCTTGGTGTCCACGCCGATGACCGCCAGACCACGGCTGGCCAGCATCGCCGCCGTCGGCAAACCGATATACCCCAAACCCACCACACACACGCTCGAAATCTGCTGCCGCACCGTTTATCGCACCTTATTCTCTCAGCCCGCGAAGTCCGGCAGGCGCCTGCCGACCCCGAAGAATTCAGCCAGCGCGGCCACGCTCCGCGCGGCCGCCCCGCCGTCGCCGTACGGGTTCCGCGCCCCAGCCATCGCTTGCCGCGCGACGGCATCGTCCAACAAGAGTCTGGTCTGTTCGACTATCCTGCCGCTCTCGGCGCCGACCAGCCGCGCGTTGCCCGCCGCCACGCCTTCCGGCCGCTCCGTGCTGTCCCTGAGCACAAGAACAGGCACGCCCAGGGCAGGCGCCTCCTCCTGGATGCCGCCGGAATCGGTCAGCACCAGGGCGGACGCTTGGATCACGCGCACCAAGTCCAGGTAGTCGAGCGGTTCCGTCAAGTAGACGTTCGCGCGCGCCCTGAGCGGCGGCGCCAACACGTCTCGCACCAGCGGGTTCGGGTGCAGCGGCAGCACAAAGCCGACGTCCGGCTCCAGTTCGGCGAGTTCGCGCAGCGCCTCGGCGATCCGGGCCATCGGCTTCCCCCAGGATTCGCGGCGGTGGGCCGTCACCAGCACCAGGCGCCGCCCCGACTGAAGCGCCGCGCGCACGGTGCTGTCCCGCACCTGGCCGTCTGAACTCGCAGCCGCGAGAAGCGCGTCGATCACGGTGTTGCCGGTCACCGCCACGGACGCAGGGTCGATCCCTTCTGTCAGCAAGTTCTGCCGGTTCCGCTGCGTCGGGGCGAGGTGCAGCGCGCTGATCTGGGAGAGCAGCCGCCGGTTGCCCTCTTCGGGGAACGGCGCCGCGAGGTTCCCGGTCCGCAGCCCGGCTTCGACGTGAACAACAGGGACGCCCGCGAAGAAGGCCGCCAGACCCGCTCCCAGCGCAGACGACGTGTCCCCTTGGACCAACACCGCGCGCGGCTGGAGACGCGCCAACTCGGGCGCCAACTGTTCGAGGGTCCTGGCGACCATCCCGCCCGGGTCGGAGCGCGGCGAGTAGACGTCGATCGCCGTGTCGGGGACGATCCCGAAGAGTTCGTTGATCCGGCCGACCATCTCGGGGTGTTGCCCGGTCACGACGACTTGGCAGACGAACAGGGGAGAACTCCGCAGCGCGCTGATGACCGGCGCCAACTTGATCGCCTCAGGGCGAGTTCCGAAAACCGCCATGACCGGGATAGCAGGCACCGGCACATCGTACCCGAGGGGCTGCGCCGAGGCCCGCCATTTGGTTCAGACTTCGCCTTCCCGCGCGCCTTCACAGTGGCCGTGGTTCTGGCCAGTCCTATTCCGGCGCGCCGCCGCGCACACGATGACGGGCTGACGCGGTGTTGTATGGTGATTGACGAGTGTGGCACGGGCTGCGCTCCTGTTTCCCACGCCGAGCGCTCAGTTTGCTTGTCCTGAGTCGAGGAGGTTGTCATGCGCCAACTGCTGGCGCGACATCGGTCGATCGGTTTGATCTCTTGGGACGTGTTGTGCTGGGTGCTGGCGCTGGGCTGGTTCGCGTTGATGCGTTACGACTTCGAGATGGATGCGGCCGAATGGCGCGGGTCGGCGACTTACGTCGCCACTGCCATCGTCTTCCAGGTTGTGGGCGGGCTCGCGACCCAGATCTATCTGGGCCGTAGCCGCATCGGCAGTTTCCTGGACGTTTCTTGGCTGGGCGGCACTGTGGCGGTGATCGGCGCGACGCTATTAGTGCTGGCCAGCGTCCTGCCAATCGGGGCGCCACGGGGCGCGCTGATCGCCCTGCCCGCGCTGGCGCTGATGCTGATGGTGTCCGGCCGTTACGCCTGGCGCGCCTATCGCGAGTTGATCCGGCGGCGCGGCGGCGGGGGTGAGACCCCGACCTTGATTTATGGTGCCGGCGAGTTGGGCCACCAGATCGCCCGGCAGATCGTCACGAGTCAGGACTCCCCCTACTCAATCGTCGGATTCTTGGACGACAACGAGAGCAAGCGCTTGCGGCGGGTCGAAGGCCACCGGGTCTTGGGCACAGGCGAGGACTTGGTCCGGGTGGCACGGGAGCAAGGCGCGGCGGCTTTGGTGGTGGCGATGGCTGGCGCCTCGCCCGCGTTGCTGCGCGAGGTCCGCGAGCGCTGTCGGCAGATCGGCTTGGCGTTCGCGGCCGTGCCGCCTCTGCACGAGATGATCGGTGGCCGGATTCGCTTGGACCAGCTACGCGACCTCGATTTGAGCGATCTTCTGGGCCGCCGGCCGGTGTCCACGGACCTGGCGGCGATCGCGGGCTACATCAACGGTCGCAGAGTGTTGATCACGGGCGCCGGAGGCTCCATCGGCGCCGAGCTGGCGCGTCAAGTCCACCGCCTGGCCCCCGCCAGAGTGGCGCTGCTCGACCGCGACGAGTCGGCCCTGCACGCTGTGGCGCTCTCGATCAGCGGCTCCGGGTTGCTCCACACCGACGAGACGGTGCTTTGCGACATCCGGGACTACGACGCTCTCGTGGGCGTCTTCCGCGCTGAGCAGCCCGATGTCGTGTTCCACGCGGCCGCGCTGAAACATCTCCCGGTGCTCGAGCGCTTCCCCGCGGAGGGATTCAAGACCAACGTCGTCGGCACCGCCAACGTGCTTGCCTGCGCCGCCGAGGCCGGCGTGACGCACTTCGTGAACATCTCCACCGACAAGGCGGCCGACCCATCAAGCGTGCTCGGACGCACGAAGCGTGTCGCCGAGAGGATGACAGCCCACTTCGCCACCCAACTCGACGCGCCTTACGTGTCGGTGCGGTTCGGCAACGTGCTCGGCTCGCGCGGCTCCGTGCTCGACACGTTCAGAGCGCAAATCGCGAACGGCGGTCCTCTGACGATCACTCACCCCGATGTGACGCGGTATTTCATGACCATCCCCGAGGCCTGTGAGCTGGTCCTACAGGCTGGCGCCGGCGGCTTCAGCGGAGACGTGCTGGTCCTCGACATGGGCGATCCGGTCAGGATCGTCGACTTGGCGACCCACCTGATCGCCGAATCCGGACACGACCTCGCGATCAAGTTCACCGGGCTGCGTCCCGGCGAGAAACTGCATGAGGCGCTGTTCTCGAGCGCAGAGGTCGGTCAGCCGAGCCATCACCCCTTGATCAAGCGCGTCCAGGTGCCCCCGCTCGCGCCGGAGGTGGCATGCGCCGATGGCCCGAGCGGCCAGGCGGAACCGTCCACCGAACCACCCGACCAGGCCAGGCGGTGGCGGAAGCGCCGTCCCAGCGACGAGTGGCCGCCCGCGGCGCCCTTGGCCGGCGGCGCCGCTGAGGCCTCGCCGCAGGTCTCTGTCATCACGGTCACGGCATGAGGCGTTCGCCGCGCGCCGCTCTGACCGGCCAAGACCCCTCCGGGTTGGATCGGATGACCGGGGACACGGCTTGTTAGGGACCGGCTGGACCGCTGTCGCCGCTGGCTTCGGCGTGGCGTTGCTCACCCCCTACGCCGTCAGGCCACTGTTGGCGCGACACGAAGTGCTTGACATTCCGAATGACCGCTCTTCCCATGCCGCGCCGACCGTCCGGGGCCTAGGGATTTGTCAGCTATTCGCGATCGTCACCGGCTGGTCCGTGGGATTCGCGCTTGACGCGACAGGCGCCCGAACTGGCGTTGTGGCCTTGGTCGTCGGCGCGGGGACCGCGTCGGGGCTGCTGGGTTTGGCCGATGACCTAGCGCCAGCTGGACTCAGTGTGTTCCGCCGACTCGCCGTCCAGGCGGCGTTGAGCGTGGGCGCGGTATGGTTCCTGGGCCGTTGGTTCTCCTTTCCCTGGTGGGCGGCGGTGATCGCGGCGACAGCTTTTGTGACTTACGTCAACTGTGTCAACTTCATGGACGGCATCAACGGCATCTCAGGTCTCCATGGCCTGTTGATCGGCGCCGCCTACGCGGTCGTTGGCTCCCTCGCCGACATGCCTTGGTTGACCTTCACCGGCATGTTGGTCGCCGCGGCGTTCGCGGCTTTCTTGCCATGGAATCTGATCCCGCCCGGTGGATTCCTCGGAGACGTGGGCTCCTATGCTCTGGGCGGCGCCTTGGCGGTGACCGCGCTAGGCGCCGTTTTCGCCGGCGCGCCATGGCTGGCGCTCGCGGCGCCGGTCTCTATCTACCTCGCGGACGTCATGGTGACCCTAGTTTGGCGCTCGGCGCGCCGGGAGCCGCTCTTCGCCGCCCACCGCATGTACGCCTATCAAAGGCTGGCGCAGCGATTCGGGTCACACATCGGCGCGACCGCGACGGTTGGTCTGTTCACGCTCGCAGCCAGCGCCATGGGGCTGCTGACAGCCACGGGCCGCGTCTCGGCCGGCGTCGGCGCAGCTCTGGTGGCGGGTCTGATGGCCCTCTACGTCGCGTTGCCCCGCGCGGTCGGGTGCCGCATGCCTCCCGCCACGCCTGTCCCGTTGACCGCGGCCGGAGCGCTGGACCCATTGCCGCCGCGCGCCGAGTTCCGCCCTGTGGTCTGGGCCGTTGTGGGAGCGGGGGGATTCGTGGGCCGAGCCGTGAGATCGCTCCTCGAGCAGCACGGCCACCAAGTGGTCGCGGTGCCCGCCCCACGGCTCGAGCTGACGCCCCGCGCGCATGATGGCGCGGCGGTGAGCCGCCTGGCTGCGACCTTAGAAGCCCGGCAATCCTTGGCCGAAGCCTTTGCGGGCGCAGACGTGGTGGTCAACGCAGCGGGGTTGGCGGCGCCGGACAGCGCCGCCAACCCCGAGTTGTACGGCGCCAACTCGCTTCTACCAGCTGTGGTCGCATGGGCGGCCGCTGACGCCGCCGTGACGCGGGTGGTCCACATCAGCACCGTCGCCGTGCAAGGTCCACGCCGGACGATCGACGCGACGATGAATCTGAGACCTTTCTCTCCCTACTCGCGTTCCAAGGCCCTTGGGGAGTTGTCGCTGCTGGCGGGGTTCACAGCCGCCCGGCCAGGCTGCGGCCGCCCCGACGTCGTCATAGTCCGGGCGACTCGTGTGCAGGGCGAAGGCAGGGCAGAGACGGAACGCCTCGCCCGCCTCGCCCGGTCGCCGTTGCTGGCGGCCGTCGCGCGGCCGGGCACGCAGCCCACCGCGGTGAGCAGCGTTTCGGGCTTGGCCGGATTCATCTACGCCGCGGGAGCGACCAGAGAACCGATACCGCCTGTCTTGTTGCAACCTTGGGAGGGGCTATCGGTCTCCGACGTCTTGTTCCTTGCCGGCGGCCGCCGCCCCAGGCTCTTGCCCGCCGGCATCTGCCGGGCCGTTGTTGGGGTGGGCAAGCTTGCCGGGCGGGTCGCCGCCGAGTTGGCCGGCCCGGTCCGACGAGTCGAATTGGCCTGGTTCGGTCAGGGACAAGACCCCGCCGCCACCGTCTTGGAACCGCCCGCGTCTTCGACCGGAATTGTCGAAGTCCTGAGACGCTCCCGCGCATGTTGATGGCCGCCACACCCCACCGTGGCGTGATAGCGCCTGGCAGTCTGCCACGGCCAATCGCCCGGCTGAAGAATCCAAGTCCCATGAGGAGAAGACCAATGCCTGAACCAAGCGGCACCGTGCCGTCGCTCTCGCCCGGGCTCCAGCCCGTCAACGGGTGGGCAGCCAACAGTTGGAGCGCACGATGAGACCACCGCGCGTGTTGATGTCCACAGGCACACCGTCGATGATTCGGCTTTTCAACATGCGCAACATCGCCATCTTGCTAAGCCTCGGCTGCGACGTGGCCGTCGCCACCAACCTCCGCAACGACGATGTGGTCGGTTCGGCGGCGCTACGCGAACTCGGGCGCGATCTCAAGGCGATGGGTGTCGCACGCCATCACGTGAGTTTTGAGCGACGGACTGGCACCGTCCAAGGCGCCGTGCGGGTAGTCCGCGAATTACGCGAACTCCAACGCCGGGAGCGGTTCGATGTTCTGCACACCCACCAGCCCGCGGCGTCGGTGCTGGCACGGGTCGCGTTAGCGGGGAAGATGAGTCGAGTCCTCTACACCGCGCACGGGTTCCAGTTCTTCCAAGGCGGCCCGCGGCGGGATTGGCTCGCCTTCTTCCCGATCGAGGCGGGCTTGTCGCGCCGTACGGATGTGTTATTCACAATCAACTCCGAGGACGCGAACTTGGCGCGGCGGCGGATGCACCCGCAACGCGTCGTGCAGATTCCCGGCGTGGGGATCGACTGGAAGAGTTTCCAGGCTGAGACGCAGCGCGCCGCGCTGGATCAGCTCCGGCGCGAATTAGGCATCCCACCGGGAGCCGACGTGGTCTTGTCCATCGGCGAACTCACCCGCCGCAAGAACCATGCCACTGTCATCCGGGCGCTGGCGCGCCTTGAGGGGGTCGGCGCGCATTTCGTGGTGTGCGGCACAGGCCCCGAGCAGGAGAACCTCAAGATGTTGGCCACAGAGCTGGGGTTGAGTGATCGAGTCACACTCGCCGGCTTCCGCTCTGACATCCGCCCCTTCCTCGCCTTAGCCGATGTCGCCGTCTTCCCCTCCCTGCGCGAGGGCCTCGGCATGTTCGGCTTGGAAGCGATGGCCGCCGGGCTGCCGTTGATCGCCTCGGATCTGTCCGGTCCCCGTGAGTATATGGACGGCGGGGAGTCAGGCTGCCTCCTCCGCGATCCCCTAGACCCTGACGAACTCGCCCGCGGCATCGCTCAGCTACTGGCCGTGAAGCCCTCCGAACGCGCCCAGATCGCTGACCACAACCGAACCCTGGCCGCCAAGTTCGACAACGAGGCCACCGATCGGATCATGCGCGCCGAATACCAGCGCGTCCTGGCTTCACTGTAGTGCCGTGTACCCGCCGGCCAACCGACTCTTGGGCGTCAAGGAGACCCGAGAACCCTAACTGCGTGCTCTTGAACTTGCCAGTCGCTCCGAGGCTCAGGCCCAACAACGCCCAGAAGCCGCTATAGGTGAGATAGGAACCAGAGACGAACAGAGGCATCAGACCAAACCCGATCCCCACCCACAATGTCGGGCCAGCCGCTGGCCGCCGGCGAAAAGCGGCGCGGATCAACAAGACCAAGGCGACGAGCAATAGCGACCCTCCAGCAATCCCCCATTGTAGAATCACCTCCAACACAATGTTGTGCGGGTACAAGCCGACAATCGCTCCCTCTTCGAGCCCCTCAAACGCGACGCGATCACCGATTCGCGCCCGATCAGCCAGCGGACCGACACCGAATGGATGCTGCCAAATCGCGTCCAGCGCCGCTTGTGCGATCTCGCCGCGACCGCGCCCATCCAGCAGGGCGCCGCGGCCAAAGTAGGTCAGCACTCGCGGACTCATCCCAAGATGTTCGAGCGCCGCGCTCGCGAACCTGGTGAAGCCGCCCCGCGCGGCCGCCAGACAGAGGACTCCCGCACCAGCCGCCACAGCCCCGGCGACGATGAGCAGCCGTTTCCATCGCCAAAGTGACACCACCCGAATGGCGAAAAAGCCCATCAGGACCCCGGCTGGGCCGCGCGCCCCGAAGCCGACGGCGCCAATCGTCGCCAGGGCGAGAGCCAAGGCCATTCGAGCCGACGGCCGCCGCAGGAATGCCTCCACGAAGACGCAACCCGCGGGCAACAGTGCGTAACTGCCCACCATGTTTTCGGATGTCGTCGCAAAAAGCGTGCCAAATAGGCCCACAGCCATCGCGGCTGTGCTCAAGGCGACCGCCATGGCCGACGCCCGAACCAGCCATCGCCACAGCAATCCGTAGTCCTCGATCAGCGCAGCAAGGAGGAAGAGCCATATGCCAGCAGCAGCCACTCTCACGGCCGCTTCTGCGCCCACCGGCGCCAGCGCGCCGCCCGACAGCGTGACCCCGACGAAGACAGCCAACACCACCGAGGGAATGCTCAGCAATGCGACTGGTGTCCGGCGCAGGGCCACAGGGGCCGCCGCTAGGAGGCAGGCGGCCGAGAACCCATAGGCGACAACCACGGCCGGGATCTCGCCAATCATGGGGATAAGCATCAATGTGATCAGCGGCTGGTAAAGCAGCGCGCAAAACGCGAATACCAATGGCCCATCGGCCGCTCGTGCCGCCTCCGGCCGGCTCAACGCGCGGCCCCCTGAGCGCCTTGCCCATCGCCGCAGCGCGGCCGTCGCTCCGCCTGACGGCCTGCGCCACCCAGTTCCGGAGAGCGCGAACACAGACAGAGAGGCTAGCACGGACACGCAGCCCCGGGCCCGCTTCTGCTGATGGTAGCCTAGTGTGGCTCGCGAGCGGCGCGAGGCCGGCCCAACGCGCGGGGCCGCTAGAAGAATCGGGAGCGCTCTGACTTGAACGACGTGGGACGGTCCACCCCGAGGACCCGGCCCCGGGGAGTGTTCATCGCCGCTCCAAATGTCTTCAAGTCGAGGGCCTCGGCCGGGGTGGGAAAGAAAGTCCGTGCCCAAATGAAGGCTCTACGCCAACATTTCGTTGTCGAGTTGGATCTGCGCCTCGCCCACCAAAGCCTAGCTGTGACACGTGCGCTAAAGGCGCTTCCGCTTTTTCCCTACAATTATCGCTTGCGCTACGACTCGCGTCACACCGGCCTGGACTTCGTGTTCGCTCGCTATCCTGGAGCCGACCGCCAGCTGGTGAACTTTCTGCGCGCGCTTAAACAGAACAGCCCTAAGGCGTTCGTGATCATAGAGTTCCCTGATTACCCGACGGAGATGCCTTCAGCGTCTCTGCCGCTGCACTTGCGAGCTTGGAACAACAAGACGAGCAAGTGGGAGCCGCGAATCGCCCCGTTCGTCGACCGGTTCGCGACTTACAGCACGCACACCGAGATCCACGGAGTGCCCACAATCCGCATAGAGAACGGCATCGACGTCAGCACTGTTCCCCTCGCGGCCGTCAACCCCAGCACGAGCGGTCCGGTGCGGTTACTGGCCGTTGGGTCGATGATGCCCTGGCATGGATTCGATCGCGCCATCGATGGACTCGCCACTTACTACAGGGAGAACGGCACGCGCGATATAGTCCTAGAACTCGTCGGCGACGGTCCCGAGTTGACGAGGTACCGCAAGCTTGCGACCGATCAGGGTTTGACCGCGCGCGTCCAGTTCAGCGGTCGGCTGTTGGGCGCGGCGTTGGACAGAGCCTTTGACCGCGCAGACGTCGCGGTGGCGTCGCTTGGCCTGCACCGGCGCGGCATGAGCGACGTCACGACACTCAAGACTCGAGAGTACGCGGCCCGCGGCCTGCCGATCGTGACCTCGATCAGGCTCGGAGCCCTCAGCACCGCCTGCAGCGATTTCATTTTCGACGCGCCAGCCAACGAAGAGCCCCTGGACGTGGCGGGCGTGCTCCGCTTCTGGGACGCGATCGAGCGCCGGGGCGCTCTGACCGCCGCGCAGACGCTCAGAGCGTTCGCTGAGACCAAGATGGACATCAGCGTCACCATGGCGCCGATTGTCGCCGCGATCAACGAATGGACTGGAGAACTATGAGAGTCTGCCACGTCACGCACTCGCACCAACTCTACGACCAGCGGGTCTTCGGCAAGGAGTGCGTCTCGCTACGCCGCGCGGGCCACCAGGTCGCATTGATCGCACGGGGCGAAGACGGGATGGCCGATGGCGTGGTCTTGCGCGGGATCAAATTGCGGGAGATCCCGACACGCTCCAGCATCTCCAAGCTGGCCCAGTTCGCCTACGTGTACACCGTGATGCCGGCGCGGGCGGCTCGAGTCGCAATGAAGGTCAAGGCCGACGTCTTCCACTTCCACGATCTCCTCTTGATCCCGGTCGGCCTGCTGCTGCGACGACGCGGCGCGAAAGTCGTCTTCGACTCCCATGAGGACTTCTTTGTATACGCCGGCGAACTCAAGTGGATACCGCGACCCATCAGGCAAGCGCTCATGTTCGCTGCCCGCAAGCTTCAGGAGCTGGCACTGCCCAGGTTCGACGGCGTGATCGCCGCCGGGCCGGACCTGACGGAGAAGCTTTCCGCCATCAACCCGAACTGCGTGACGGTGACGAACTACCCACGGCCGGAATGGGCCCCCCCTGCAACGACTGCCTGCGCCGATGGATCGCGGCCGAAGGATCCGGCGGAGTTCAAGATCGGATTCATGGGCGGGATAAAGCCGTTCTACAACCTGCACGTCTTGCTGCAGGCGATGGAGGCCATCCCTGAGACGAAGCTCGTTCTCGGAGGCTCTGGAACAGACGCTTACCTTGACGAGCTGAAGCAACTCCCGGCCTGGGACAGGGTCGAATACGTCGGCCGCGTCCCGCATTCCGAGGCGATTCGGCTGTTGGCGGGCTGCGACGCGGGCGTAGCTCTGCTCAACTACCGGGATAACATGGCGGGCCACGCTGGAGTGCTGCGAATCGTGAAGCCATTCGAGGTGATGATGCTCGGCCTGCCGCTAGTCATGACCGACTTTGAGATTTACAAGCCGATCGTGGAAGGCCTCGGCACTGGCATCCTGGTGCCGCCGGGCGACCTAAACGCGCTGACCGCGGCGCTCCGCCAACTCGTCGCCGATCGCGCCGAAGCAAAAGCCATGGGTGAGCGGGGTGCGGCGGCTGTGCGACGGGAATACAACTGGGAGTCCCAAGAAGCAGTGCTGCTCGAGTTCTACCGAGCACTGGAGCGTCGCGCGGCGGCATGACCGGAAGTATTGGACCACTAGGGGATGGGGACCTTTTGAAGTTGAGTCAAATTTCACTGTGCCTCGATCCCCACGAGATCCCTCAGCGCAGCGTGAAGAGTCTGCTGAGTGTTCCAGCACGGCATCGAGCAAGTAGGCGGGTAGGCGCCAGGCGGCGATCACCGTGAACGTTTGGCGCAAGCTGCCAAGATCCGTCCGCGGCGTGGCGGCGATCGGCGGCGGCACTATTGCCGGCCAGCTAATCGTGCTCGGCGTGACGCCGATACTGAGCCGCCTTTATCCCACCGCGGCGTTCGGCGGCTACGCCGTCGTGACGGCGGTCGCGACCGCGGTGACACCCAGCGCGGCGCTCAAGCTCGACGCGGCGCTCGTCATCCCCGCAGCCGAAGACACGGCGCGGCGGCTGACACGGCTCGCTCTAGCGGCCGGGGTCGCCAGCGGCATCTTGGTCGCTGCGGCTATGGCACTGATACAGGCGCTGAGCGACTCGGTCGGCTGGGACGGCATCCCGTTCGCCCCGCTCTGGGCCGGCGCCACCGTGGTGCTCGGCAGCGGGTTCAGCACGCTGACCCAGGCCGCGCTGCGCTACAAGGCTTATCGGGTAGTAGCCCAACGGGTTCCGGTTCAGGCCACCGCGGTCGCTTGCGCCCAATTGGGCGCGGCCGCGCTCTCCCCTTCCGCCACCGGTTTGATCGGCGCCAACGTGGTCGGTCGAGCGTTCGGGTTCCTCCCGCTACTCCGAGTTGTCCGCCCGCTCTTGCGCGGAACGCGCCTTGGTGGATACAAGCAAGCACTGCGCGAATTCTGGCGCATGCCCGCCATAATGACGCCATCCACTCTGATCAACGACCTGTCGCGCCAGCTACCGATCATCTTCTTCGCCGCGTGGTTCGGGGCCTCGCTCACGGGCGAGATGAGCGTGGCACAACGCGTGGTCTTGCTGCCACTGGCGGTTGTGGGCGAGGCTGTGGCTCGCGTCTTTGTCGCCGAAACAGCCAGCCGAATGCGCGAAGGAACCGGCCGGATAACCCCCTATTACCTGCGGCTCTCCCTGGCGTTGGCGGCTTGCGGAACCGCGACCGCGACAGCCGTGATCACACTGGGGCCGTGGCTCTGCCCAATAGTGCTGGGGGAGGACTGGCAAGCCTGTGGCTACTTTGCGCAAGCATTGGCCGTCTCCGCGGCCGCTGCTCTGGTGGGCTCGCCCCTCAGCCAGATCTACACGCTGCTCCAGTCGCCGGCCGCGATGGCGATGGCGGGCATCCGATTGGCGATAATCGGCTCCGCGGCCGCTATCATCTACGCCACGCAGATGGCCGCGATCGCCGCGTGTTGGACCTTCGCCATCGCTCAGGCGCTGCATTACCTTATCTATTGGCTCGGTGGCCTCGGGCTAGCCAAACGCTACGACGCTAGGCAGTCGGCCTGACGACAGCCGCAGCCACCGGCTCGCCGAACTCGCGCACGTCGCCACAGGCGCATTCGCCGGGGCCGGGCCTCAAACTGCGAAGCGTCTGGGGCCCGTCTGCCACGCCCGCCAAGCGGAATCGACGATCGAGGTCAGGCCGTGCCGCGCTTTCCAGCCGAAGACCCGCTCGATCCGGCCAACGTCACCGATCAGAATAGCTGGGTCACCTTTCCCCCGTCGCGGTTCGTCATCAGGAGTCACGTCCAGGCCCGTCGCCTTCCCGATCGCGTCGATCGCCTCGCGCACCGAATGACCCACGGCAGGGCCAACGTCGAAGACATCGAACAGTCGCTCACCGCGGTCCGAGTACTCTAAACCGGCGACGTGGGCACTGGCCAGATCCTCCACGCGGACAAAACCGCGAACGCAGGCGCCGCCCGGGGTGGGGTAATCGACCCCGAAAACCGCAGGGCGGCGGCGGTCGGCGAGTCTTTGCAACACCGTCGGGATCAGGTTCAGCGCCACACAGTCACCCAGATCGTCAGATCGTCCCACCCCGCGCCGGCGACGCTAGGGGACCTCAGGTTGACCGCTGCCCAGCCGCACGCCCTGGCCGCATTCCGAACTGTCCACTCGCAGGCCAGCTTAATGTGACCGTACGGCCTGATCGGGGCTAGATCGGCATCATCACGGTTCCTCTCGGCGCCCGGCTGGCCATATACGGCGGCAGCCGAGGAGAAGACCAGCTTGCCAACGCCGGCCGCATCCATCGCCAGCAGCAGATTCGCTGTCCCGCCGACGTTCTGCTGGTAGTAGTGGGCGGGTCGTTCCACCGGCTCGCCTACCTGCTTGCAAGCCGCGGAGTGGACCACCGCCGTCGCAACCACTGAGCGCCGCCTCAAGCTGGGACGACGTGGAGCCGTCGGCCAGGTCAAGCTGAACGAGCCTGGCACCGCCGACGCGGCCCGCCAATCTGTTCGAGCGATCGACCGCCACGAGATCGTGCCCCGCACAATGTGGGCCCCAACATAGCCAGTCCCGCCGGTCACTCAGATCACCATGCCCAACGCAAGCTACGACCCCACGCCCCCCAGTTCCTGGACAGCGGGGCCCCGCCGGACACCGCGGCCTGGGCTGCGTGTCTCCCGCGGTATGACGGCTTTCGACTGATCCGCGCCCCAACGCGCGGCCCTGCCCTCCGTCTCGCGGGCGCGACTCTCGCGGGCGCGACTCTCGCGGCCACCTCTGCCATGAGTGCAGAGGCTCCCGCTACGCTTACATGCATCGGCTCCGAGACGCTAGATATGATGGCGGGACCCGGAGCACAAGAGACAACACAAGGGACACCAATGCCAACAGCAGTGCCTGCGATCCAACCGAACGGGTTCGCGACCATGATGGCCAGCGCAGAGTCGCGCAGGGCCTACCTGAACACAACGTACGCGATCCTTGGCGGGCCGCCCAACCAGGAGACGGACGAGTTGGCTGACCTGCTTGACCGCGCACGCCTTCCGTATTTCCTCGATTATGACCCGACGTTAGGCCGCCCGTCGCTGCTGATCCTCCAAGAACGCCAGAGATTCGTTGGATCGAGCGAGATCAAGAGGCACATCGCAGAGTGCAGCCGCTAGCGGCAGCTGTGCGCTGAACTCAACGCCTCCCCCAAAATGATCGCCCCAGACTCGGGCGCTGACCCTTCGCCCCAGTTGCCGCCACGCGTGGTCACACTCCTCTGCGGCCTCTATGCATGCTCGCCTCGCGTCGTCGCGGCCAAGCTCGAGGCAGAGGGCCGCTTCAAGGTGGTCGACGTGGAGGACCTGCTGCTCGCAAGGCTCAGAGGTCGGCCAGCCAACCTTGAAATCGCCCTCCGAAACAGACCCCGTGCTCAGTTGCGACAGGTGTGGCGAGAGATCGTCGAGGAGTCTGGCGAGACCTTCGCAACCCTGACCGCTGACGTGCCCGGCGTGCTGCTGACACACCTTAGCTGGTACAACAGCGGCACGCGCGAACTATTGTCAGCCGTCCAGACCGAGCCGCTTGCCGCACTTGGCATAACCCAGGTTGTGGTGCTCCTCGACGACATCTATGACGTGTGGACACGCCTTGCGCAGCGAGACTACCTGTTCGACCGACAGAGTTCTCAAGCCGACGGCCGTCTGATCAGCGCCCTCGACGGAGTCGTCGACGCCGAGGCTGACGTCTCCCGCGGCCTGGCCGAGAACCTCCGAGTGCTTCGGAACTGGCGCCGCACGGAAATGCACTTCGCGGACACCGTCGCAGTAAATCTAGGGAAACCTGGGCTTCCGCTGCCTGTCACGCCACTTGGATTAAAGCAGGGCTTCGCCACCCTCAGATTGGCACTGAACCAGCGAACCGCGACGGCAGCCTATCTGTCCCACCCGATTAAGAGCCTGCGAACTAGCAACCAAGCCAATTCGCACTTCGAACGAGACGCGACCACACTGGCCACATGGCCCCCGGGTCTCGTCGACGATACCATGCAATTGCACGCAGCGCTTCGCGCACGGGAAATCCCGCTGGTCTGCCCCACAGCCATAGACGAGCTGCGTTTCGTTGAGGACCCAGCCGGAGACGTGTACCTGTCTCGACGGTGGCCCGATCGCGCATTGGACGAAGCTTCAACGGACTATCCATACCCTCCCGAACAACAAGATCGCACCAATTTCTTCCTGCCCCCTAGCGCCCAGCCAACCCAGGCAGCCAGAACTGCCGCCCGCGAGACAGCGCGAGGTGTCCGCGACGCCGTCTTCTTCGACATATCTTCCCGCGACCATTACATCGTCGAACACGTGCCGCATTTGATTGTTTTCCGACCGTTCTACGACTCCAGCGCATGGTCCTCAGGCGTGCGGTCCGAATGCGAGCATTGGTTTGACAGGCGATTGTTGGGCAGGCGCGCTGTCTTTGTGCACAGCCGTGACGATGTGCGCCGTCGGCTCAGCGGCATCAAGGATTGTTGGGACAAGTACTCGGCCGGCGAGACAGACAGCGCTAAGGTGGGCGAGTTCGCCGCGCTGCGACGCGCGCTCAAGGTGCATCTAGGCACACTCCTGGAAAATGCCGGATGCCATAACCCGTACGAACGGGAATTAATCTGTGATGGTGAGTTTGAACCGCCGGCGTCAACGGCCCAGCTGCCCACAGCGTCCTGGCTCCAGCACAACCACACTGCCGCTGAGAACGCTCTACGTGACGCTGGGCTGATGGCGCTCACCTGGGCTTTCACGCGCATGAAGCCCGAAGCATCCATCGAACCTCAAGAACCCGTCAGCCCAGCGGGAATCCTCCTGGTAGACGACACCGACCAACGGCCCGGTGTCCATGACTTCAATGGCCTGGCCACTCGAATCGCAAAGGCCTTGACCGAGCCGGACCTCAGTCTCATCGCCAAAGAGACCGCCGCATTCCAGGCGGAGCTGGTCCCCGTCGCATTGGAGGTATTCGGCAGCACTGGGCTGAACCTCTTCCGCGAGGTCCTGGCCGGCAAACGGTGCCACGCCACCCTTCAAGACAGCAGTGAGGGTTTCCCTGCTGAGGTGCCAGCGGATCCCGCTCCTAAGGTGTTGCTCTACACCTGCAATGAATACGAGCGCAACGCGGTGCTTGAAGTTTTCAAGGGGAGCGGGCGGCCGTCCGCCGAAGGGTATGGATTATTGTGGCAGGCCGCCAAGCTGGAAAGCCATGAGGTTATCCATCTGCACGGACACCAAAATCCACAAGAGGCAGCTACGGCGGTCACCGCTGCTATTCATAGCCATAATGGCGTCCAGGCCGTGGTTGCGCTGGGCATCTGCGGCTCGGCTCGCCCCGAGTCGGTTCATCTCTACGATGTGTGTGTCGCCGACTCCACCTGGGACGGCGGATGGATGAGCGGCGAAACTCACTTGGCAGAGGTCCACCGTCGCCCACTTCTCCTGATGCCGGACTCGTCCACATTTTCAAGATTCACGGCCCCTGAGGTGCAGGGTCCGTTTCTGCCGACGGTCAAAGCCGGCACTTTCATAACAACGGCCACCAAAGTCAAGACGCCTAGCGAGCGCGACGGTCTCGCCGTGGAGTGCGAACAAAAAGGCGGTTCGCCAATCGCTTTGGACATGGAGGCCGACGCCATCGCTTCCTCCTGCTCGCGATTCGGTGGCGGTCCGATCCCCTTCTACTGTTTCAAAGCTGTCTGCGACCTCGCCGACGCCAGCGAGGACGCGGATCCTGCGACCAAGGCGAGTCGTCAAGAGGTGGCCGCATTGGTGGCGGCCCAAGTCGCCCACACCTGTCTTGAGCATTGGATGCGCCAAGGAGCGTTTACGGGAGGCCCGGGCCAGGTCGCGACGACCTGACCCGATCCTGAGGGTGCCACAGAACGCGGGTGAGGGTCGGAGCACGGTTCCGCGAGGGGCTGTTCGGCCGGTTTCCAGTCTCAGGTGGACGCCGCAGCGTTCTTGCGAGTTCGGCCCGCACTGCCGTGTGGCAGTCTTGAGTGCCACGGGCCCGCTGCAGCGGCACGGCCCGCAGGGCCAGAGCCATTGGGCCGCAGGTCGCACGGCCGGCGCGGGCTAAGCCGGCGCCGCGGGGAGCGTGGCCATCTTTACATTCCTTGCGCCCTCGATCGCGCGGCTACCACAATGACCGCGTGGCCAATTGGTTGAACCGAATGCCGAGCGCGCGAATGCGCTTTAGCTGCTGACGCTTCACCCGTCCACTCCTAGCGCGCCGCCTGCCGCCGTGGCGTCGCGCCTTTCGCCTAGGAAAAGCCCCAATGAGCCACACATCGCCGATTCTGCGAGGTCACGTCCGCCCGCCCGTCACGCCCCGCGCGCACGATTCCGTTCCCCAAGACACAGCCCACATCCCCCAAGACATCGCGCCCGCCCCGCCCGCAAGAGCGATCCCACCCGCCGCGGCCCCGCGGCTCCCCGAAGGCCTGGTGATCAGGGAAGCTCAGCCTGCGGAACTGCCCGCCGCCGAGGACACACTGGTGGCCGCGTTCACCACCGGATGCTGGGTGGCGGAGGAATACGAACAGGGCCTGCGGACACTCCGCCAGCGCGCCGAAACCTGGCACATTTGGATCGCGGCCAGCGAGGCGGGGCAGGTCCTCGGCGTGGTCCTGACTCCCCGGCTCGAATACTGGACTGCCGACCACTTCACCTTCTCAGTGCTCGCCGTCCACCCCTCGGGCCGCGGTTTGCGCATCGGTTCGGCCCTCACGGATCACGCCATCGCATTGGCCCGGATCCAAGGTTTCCGTGTCATCGAGATCAATTCCAGCCCGCAAATGTCGGCCGCCCACAAGCTTTACTACCGCAAAGGATTCGTCCGCCGCCCGGAACGCGAGACGGCCATCGTCTCCGAATACGGCGAGCGTCTGCTCACCTTCATCTACCACATCCCCGACCAGCGCGCCGACCCGCTCCCCGCCCCATTTCCCGGCTCGCCCCCGCCCGCCAGCCGTGCCCAGCGCCAGCCCAACGCGGGGCCGCCCTGGTCGCGCCGCCCGGACCGCTCGCTCTGGCCGCCCCGCCCGCCCGGCGGCATCGACCAGTCGGGCGCCTTCGTGCCCGATGCCGTGCCCTCCGTCCCGCTCGCCCGCGCCGAATCGGTGACACGCGAGTTGGCGGCCCGCGGCTGGTTGGCCCCGGATTCCCCGGGCGCCGCCGAGTCGGCCCAACGTGTCGCCGCCGAACTCGGCGGTGGCGCCCTAGCCGCGCTGTGGTCCGAGACGACCGAGGCCAGGCAAGCCGCCGTCCGCCTCTACTTCGCCAAACTGGACACGCTAGAGCGACGCTTGGCCGCCAGCGCCGGCCCGTTCCTCGCCGGGACCCGCCCGGGACGAGCCGACATCTACCTGTTCAGTTTCCTGCTCGCCTACGATTTGGGCTGGCGCGCCGGTTTCTCCGCCCTGGGCGGCGTGGCGGATTGGCCCCACCTGTGGCGTCAGGCGCGGTTGACGCTCAGTTTGGCGGGGCTCTCACCAGCGCAACGGCAAGCCGCCGGCCTTGAGCCGGACGCCGATGCCGTCTACCCCGAACCGTACGGCCCCCTCCCGCCCGTCCCCGGGGTCCCCGATGTGAGGGCCGCCTGGCTCACCCCCCGCGCCGAGCTACGCCGCCGCAAACCACCCCGGGACCCCGCCGTCCCCGTCCTCGCCTATCCGGCCGACTGGCCCGGCCCGGACCCGGCCGCAGCGCGGGTCCGCCTGGAACGCGCCCGCGCGCGGATCGCCGCCCTGGCCAGCAGCCCACCGCCCACCGCCGCGCCAACCGGCCCAACCGGCCCACACGAGCGGACCGGACAAGACCCGGCCGCGCTAGTGGACGGAATCGTGCACGACTTGCTGGACCCACTCGAAGACCTGCTGACACCCAGCAGCCCGAACGATCAACTGGCGCGATGGCGGCTGTTCTGGGCGCGGCTCGGCTGGTTGGAGGCGCGGCTGAGCAGCCGACCCCACCTGGCCGGCGGGCACCCGACCGCCGCTGACCAGGCGCTCCACGCGGTCCTCGAGGCCTACCCAGCCGATCTCAGGGACTTCCCGCGCATCCAGGCGCTGGTCGCGTCCGGGAAGGCGGGCCACCTGGCGACCCACCCCGATCAAACGGAGGCGAGATGACCGTCCACTTCTGCCTAGACCCGGCCGTAGCTGTGGTCGGCTGCGCAGACGAGGCGCCCACCAGTCGGAGGCGGCGCCGGTCGGCCGCGGCCCGGCTGATCGCGATCCGGCTGGCGACCGCCGTGTTCGTGTTGTGGGCGGCCGTCACCGTGACCTTCCTCGCGGTGCACCTGGCCCCAGGGGACACGGTTTCCTTGCTGCTCGGGGAGAACCGCGACGACCCGCTGGCGCGGGCCGCCGTGGTGGAGCGCTGGGGTCTGGACCAGCCGGTCTGGGCGCAGTACTTGACGTACCTGCAGCGCATCCCGTCGGGTGATTTCGGCACCAGCTACGTGCTGCGCCGGCCCGTGGGGGAGCTGATCGCCGAGGCCATGGCCCCGACTTTCAAGCTCGCGGCTCTGGCCGGGCTCGGGATGCTGGCGATCGGGTTTGTGGTGGCCTACATCTCGACCACCAAGCGGCGGGGGGTTCGGCCCGTCTCGAACGCCGTGCAATTGGTGTTCCTGTCCGCGCCGCCGTTCTGGCTGGCGATTGTGCTCCTGGCGATCTTCTCGTTCCAGCTGGGCTGGTTCTCGGTGGTGGACGCGGACAGTTGGCAAGGGCTGGTCTTGCCGGTCGCGGCCATCGCCATACCGTGCGGGTTCTACTTCGCCCAAGTGTTGAGCGAAGGGATCGACCGGGCCATGGAACAGCCCTTCGCGCTGACCGCGCGGACCCGGGGGCTCGGCCACGCCGGGGTGCGCTACCACCACGCGCTGCGGCACGCCACCCTGCCGGGCATCACCGTGGCGGGGTTGACGATCGGTTCGCTGTTGGGCGGCGCGGTGTTCGTGGAAACGGTTTTCGGCCGGCCCGGGCTGGGGCAGGTCGCGGTCTCGGCGGTCACGGTCAAGGACGTGCCGTTGATCCTCGGCGCGGCGATCGTCACGACCGCCGCGTACGTGATCGCCTCGACGGCGGTCGACATATTCGGAATCCTGCTCGACCCCCGCCTCCGCGGGCCGGCCAGCGCTTGAAGGAGAGGTCATGACGGACAAACTGAGGGCGCTCCGGGCCGCTCCCTGGGGCGCGATCGTGGCTGGGACGGTGTTGGCTTTGGCTGCCTTGGCCGCCGCCTGGCCGGAGCTGCTGACCAACGCGGACCCGCTGTACGCCGATCCGGCCCAATCGAACCTGGCGCCCAGCGCGCGACACATCGCCGGCACCGACCTGCAGGGCCGGGACGTCTACACCAGGGTGGTCTATGGCGCCCGGTATTCCCTGCTGATCGGGCTGGGAGCGACGGTCTTGGCGGCTTTGGCCGGGGTCGCCTTGGGCGGGTTCGCGGGATTGGGGCCGCGCTGGCTCGATCAGGTGATCTCGCGGGCGGTCGACGTGCTGTGCGCGTTCCCGGGCGTGCTGCTGGCGCTGCTCCTGATCACGTTCACGGGCCCTGGGATCTGGAACCTGATACTCGCGCTCGGGTTGGGCGGCCTGCCGATCTACGCCCGGCTGTCACGTTCCCAGGCGCGTGTGGCGGCCACGTCCTTGTACGTGGACCAGGCCAAAACCTACGCGGTCAGCCCGGCGCGCATCGCGGTGCGGCACGTCATCCCGAATGCGCTCGGGGCGCTTCCCGTGGTGGCGACGATCGGCTTAGGCAGCGCGATCATCGGTTCCTCCGGGCTCTCATTCCTGGGGCTGGGGCCGCAGCCGCCCGCCGCCGAATGGGGCCTGATGTTGTCCGAATCCCGCAACTACCTGCGCAACGCCTGGTGGACCGGCGTGTTCCCGGGGGTCGCCATCACCTCAGTGGTGATCGCGGCCACGGTGGTCGGCCGCCACCTGCAGCGCCGCTACGAAAGGCGGACCGCGTGAGCCTCCTGACCACCCAGCGCCCGATGCCGTCCGCCGCGACCGCGCTCAAACCCCTCGTCAGCGTCCGCGACCTCGCCGTCACCTTCCCGGGCCGGCCCGCCGTCCGGGCGGTGCGGGGCCTCAGCTTCGACATCCTGCCGGGACGGGTCACCGCTTTGGTGGGCGAGTCTGGGTCCGGCAAGTCCGTCACCGCCCGGACGTTGGTGGGTTTGGCAGGCGAACACGCCCAGGTCAGCGCCTCCCGCTTCGAGATCTTCGGGCACGATTCCGTCCGGTTGTCCGAGCGGCGCTGGCGGGAACTGCGCGGCGCCCGGATCGGGTTCGTGTTCCAGGACGCGTTGACGTCGTTGGATCCGCTGCGGACTGTGGCACGGGAGGTGGCGGAGCCGCTGCGGATCCACCGCACGGCGCCGCGCCGCGAGCGCCTTGGCCGGGTCCACGAGTTGCTCGCGGACGTGGGCATACCGGATCCTCAGGTGCGGGCACGCCAGTATTCGCATCAGCTGTCCGGGGGGCTGCGCCAACGCGCGCTGATCGCCTCAGCTTTAGCGGCGGATCCGGCGCTGTTGATCGTCGACGAGCCGACCACCGCCCTTGATGTGACTGTTCAGGCCCAGATTCTGGCGCTCCTGCGCGAGCGGGCGGCGCGCGGCACCGCTCTGCTCATGATCTCGCACGATCTAGCTGTGGTCTTGGCTTTAGCCGACCACATAGTCGTGTTGCGCGATGGCGTCGCCGTCGAAGAGGGATCACCCGCGCAGGTGTTGGGTGATCCCAAGCACCCTTACACCAAGGGGTTGCTGGCCGCCGTGCCTTCGGCGGCGTCACGCGGGCGGCGGCTCAGCGACGCGCGGGTGGATTCGGCGAAGGCGGCGCGGCTGGCGGGCCCGGCGACGGGCCGGCCCGCCGCGCCGGATAGCGGGACGGTGAGCGTCGCATCCCCGGGGGGCGGCCCGGATCACGTGGACGCGGCTGGCGTCACACCCGCGCCCGCGGCCCGCGAAGCGGGGACCCGCGCCGCGCCGGTCCTGGCCGCCGAATCCCTGACCAAGACGTTTCCGCTGCCCGGCGGCGGGCTCAGGCGGGCGGTGGTGAATGTGTCGCTTGAAGTCTTCCCGGGCGACAGGCTGGGCGTGGTGGGCGAATCCGGGTCCGGCAAATCAACTCTGGCCCGCCTCCTGCTCGGCTTGGAGACAGCGGATTCAGGCCAAGTCCTGGTCCAAGGGCGGCCGTGGACCGGCCAACCGAAAGACCAACGGGTGGCATTGCGGCACGCGGCGCAGTTCATCTCGCAGGACTCGGTCGGGTCCTTCGACCCCAGATACACGGTGGCCGAGGTGATCGCTGAACCGCTGCGTGGCACGGCCGACAAGGCCGATGTGGCGGCGCGAGTCGAAGACTTGGCCACGCTGGTCGATTTGGAGCGGGACTTGCTGCGCCGCCACCCGCGAACCCTGTCAGGGGGCCAAGCCCAGCGCGTGGCGATCGCACGGGCCTTGGCGCTGCGGCCCAAGGTCATAGTCTGCGACGAGCCGGTCTCCGCGTTAGACGTGTCCATCCAGGCGCAGATCCTTGACTTGCTGGACGATCTCAACAAGGCCGCAGGCACAGCGTTGGTGTTCATCTCACACGATCTGGGCGTGGTCCACCATCTGGTGGACCACGTGCTTGTGATGACTCAAGGCCACGTCGTCGAATCAGGCGACGTGCAAGACGTGTTCGCCAACCCGCTCCACCCTTACACCAAGTCGCTGATCGCGGCCATCCCCCAGCTACCCGACCAAGCCCAAAGCCACCGCAACGGCTGACAACGGCCCCCGGGCCTCAGACAACTAAGGAGAATCCCATGTCAGTTCCCACCGAAGCATCGCAAACCGGATCGAGGTGGCGCCGCGCGCCGCGGCGCCACCGGCGCGCCGCCCCGCTAGCCGCCATCATGACGGTGGCCCTCGCTGCCACCGTCCTGGCGGGCTGCGGTTCGGCCGACAAGCCCGCCACGCCCACGACGGGCGCCGGCGCTTCGGCCACACCGCGTGACGGCGGTGAGCTGATCTGGGCGATCGAAACCAAACTCGCTACGGTCAACCCGCATCGCAACGGCCAAGACAAGGCCAATCCGATCCTGTTCAACGTGTTCTCCACGTACCTTTTCCAGGACGCGGAAGGCAAGTTCCAGCCATGGTTGGCGCAGGGTTACACGCAGTCAGAGGACGGCCTGACCTACACCCTGACCCTCCGGGACGGCGTCACGTTCTCCGACGGCGCGGCGCTGGACGCGGACGCGGTTGTCGCGACCATCGACAAGCTGCTCGACGGCGTTTATCTGACCTCGCCACCCGGTGGGCTCAGGTTCTTGGACAGCTACAGCAAGGTCGACTCCAAGACCATCGAATTCAAGCTGACCGAACCGGACATCCAGTTCCTGATCTTCCTTTCGTCCCGGCAGTCCACGCCGCTTTCGCCAGCTTCGCTGGCGTTGCCGCAGGACGTGTTGGAATCCGGTGGCCCCGAATTGGCTGGGGTGGGTCCGTTCACCATCGAATCGTTCACGGCCAACACCGAGTTGGTGCTTGTCAAGCGGGCCGACTACGCCTGGGCGGCGACAGCTGACCGGGCGGACCACCCTCAGGCCTACCTCGACAAGGTGACCTACCGGACCTTCGCTGAAGGCTCCACTCGCACCGGGGCGTTGCAGCAGGGCCAGGTCGACGTCGCCTCCGACATACAGCCCCTCGACGTGTCGGTCTTCGCGGACTCCGACTCATTCCAGTACCACCGCACTTTTGTGGGCGGACTGCCTTACGCCTATTACCTGAATGTGTCTCGCACGCCGTTCGACGACGAGAACGTGCGCCGAGCCTTCATCCTCGGCGCTGACTATCAGGCGTTGCTGAACACCATCTATCAGGGCGCTTATGAGAGGGCTTGGCTGCCGATCTCCGACATCGGCCCGTTCCCGGACCAGTCGCTGATCGGGTGGGCGGCGACAAACATCGACGAGGCGAACCGCCTACTGGACGAGGCGGGCTGGACTGAACGCGACAGCGACGGCTTCCGGATCAAGAACGGCGAGAGGCTGACGGTCCGGGCGGTCTCAGGCGCTGACTTCGTGCGTGAGTCACGGGATCAATTGGCCATCGCGATCGGTGCGGCCCTCAAACAGAACGTCGGGATCAACTACGTCTACGACATCGTCGACCTAGGCACCGAATCCGAGCGCGCGGCTGCCAACGACTACGAGATCTTCGACAACTCGTACGGCGGGCCCGACCCGGTGACGGGTCTTGACCTGCTCTATTACGCGTCTGACCCGGCGCGGGGGTACATCGCCCGCGGGAAGTTCAACGACTCCACGCTGGAGAAACTGATCGACGAGGGCCGTTTCACCACCGACTCCGCCAAGCGTTTGGCCGCCTACACCACGCTGCAGAGCTATGTGACGCTGGACAAGGCATATGTGTTGCCGCTCTATCAGACTCAGGACACGTGGGCCGCCAAGGTTTCGGTGCACGGCATCACGACCCTCGACGCCACGGGACAGCCCGCTGGGGCCACCACCGTCTGGATCGACGAATGAGCACAAGCCCGGCGCGCGGGGCCGGGGCGGGCCAGGTCCCGCCCGACCCGGCGCCGACCCGCCCCGCGCCCAGATCCGCGGCTGCCGAGGTCCCGCCCGGCACGGCGCCGACCCGCCCCGCGCCCAGCGTGCCGCCCTCGCCACGCGTCGCCGACCCCGCCGACTTCGAGACCCACGGCTCCATCTACCAGCCACGGGGGCCGCTGGCACGGCCCCTCGTCGGGCCACAAGCTGACCGCTACCCATTCAAGGGCAGGATCGGCGAACCGGAATTCCCCGCGGAAGGCGGCCGCTACCACCTCTACGTGTCCTACGCCTGCCCATACGCGCACCGCGCGTTGATCATTCGGGCGCTGTACGGGCTGGAGGAGGCGGTCAGCGTCAGCGTGGTCGATCCGATCCGCGACGGCCGCGGTTGGGCTTTCCGCCACGGTGACGGAATCACGCTTGACACCGGCGGCCGCGGCTTCGCCTATCTGTCGGAGGCATACGATTCCTCCTCGCCGGGAGGCGTCTATTCGGGCCACGTCTCCGTCCCCGCTTTATGGGACAAACACGCGGGCCGGATCGTGTCGAACCACTACCCCACGATCTACTTGGACCTCGCGAATGGTCTGCGCGCATACGCGACGCGGAACCGGGACCTCGACCTGGCCCCCGCAGAGTTGGCCGAAACGCAGTCCGCCCTGGCGGAACACGTGGCCTGGGGGTTGAACCAAGGCGTCTACCGCGCTGGATTCACCGCGTCGCAAACGGATCACGACGCCGCCGTGGAGGACGTGTACGCGACGTTGGATCAGCTGGAAAAGGAGTTGACGGCATCGTGCGCCAACTTGCTGGGGGAACAACTCACGTTCGTGGACGTCCAGACTTGGGTCACACTGGTCCGGTTCGACCCGGTGTACTACGGGCATTTCAAACTGGCGCGGCGCCAATTGCGGGACTACCCGGCGCTGTGGGCGTACGCCCGGCGTTTGATGACTCGGGCGGAATTCCGCGACACCACCAAGCTGGACCAGATCATCCGGCACTACTACGGCACACAACGACACATCAATCCCACTGGGATCATTCCCGATCCGCCACAGATCGACTGGTCCTACCCGAACGACTAAGGAGACAGCTATGACCACGACTGACAACGAGCGCCCCGACAGCCCGCCGGCGTTCCCTGAAACCTCGGTGGAACAGACGCCCGACGGCGGATTCCGGCGCCAACGCAACTACTTCCCGGCACGGTTCGGTTGGGGCGACGGCCAAATCCCGCCAGAGCCGGGCCGCTATCACCTGTTGGGCTGCCCCGGCTGCGGCTGGGCCCGGCGCCAACGGATAGTGCTGCGTCTGCTGGGCATCCCCGACGATGCCGTGCCCCAAGAGATCCTGGACGGCCGCGACCAGGATGGCTGGGTCATCGATCGGGTCCCTGGCGGTGTGGCCGAGCGCCTCGGCGTGGACCGGCTCAACGCTCTTTACCGCGCCACCGATCCCGCCTATCAGGGGCGGGGAACGTCGCCCAGCGTGATCGACATCGAGACGGGCCGGGTCGTGTCCAACAACTACCACACTCTCAGTCTGGACTGGGAGACGGTGTGGTCGCCGTGGCACGCTGATGGCGCGCCTGATCTGTACCCGGTCGCGTTGCGGCAGGAGATCGACCTGCTGAACCAGCAGTTGTTCGACGACATCAACAACGGGACCTACAAGGTGATCTTCGCGACCAGTCAAGGGGCGGCCCAGGCTGCGAAGAACGTGTTCCTGGCCCGCTTGGCGGACTTGGACTTCAGGTTGGCTTCGCGGCGGTACTTGTTCGGTGACGCGATCACCGACTCTGATGTGCGTCTGTTCCAGACGTTGTCCTCGTTCGACCGCGGGTACCGGCCGGGGCTGATCGCGAAGGTCGGGGCGGCGCCGCGGGTGGTCGACTTCCCGAATCTCTGGGCCTACGCCCGTGACCTGTTCGCCCAAGGGTTCACCGACGAGGTGGAACTCCGCTACCTGGGGCTGCTCCCGGACGCTTCAGGCGAATACCGTTCCGGTTTCCAGGGCTCGACCGACGACCTGCCCACTCCGGCCGAACATTTGGAGCTGTGGCGCGAACCGGCAGGCCGCGAGGCCCTGGTGGGCGGCGCCCCCCAGTACTCCGGCCCAGGCTCCGGGGGCTCCTACGAACTCTGGCGCTTCGCCCGCCCGTAACCCCTCGCTCTCCCGGGGCCACGGCCCCAGCCCACTCCAGCCCGCGTCTCCGCAGGTCAGAGCCCTGCATCGCTTCCGGCCCGGTAGCCGCCGACGCAGGTCGGCGTGACGATTCCCACACTTCTCCCGCCCGCGACGAGAAGTGTAGACTTCCGCGCCCCCCACCCCAGCCCGGGTGATCACCGCGAACTCCCCCCGGACGTGTTTCCCCAGGTCAGAGCCCTGCGCCGCTTCCGGTC
>JAITJY010000196.1 GCA_031278675.1 Bifidobacteriaceae bacterium | reverse complement strand
GACCGGCGGGCGCGACGAGGGCGGACGGCATCGCCCAATGTAGCGGGATCAGCGCCTCCGGGAGGACTACCGCCAAGAACGCAGCGCACCAGACCGACACACCCCACACCGGCCGCTCGCAGGCGAGGCGGAGGAACCACGTCCCGGTCCAGGGCATGGTGGCGATCACTGCGATCAGGATCGCTAGGCCCACCCCGAACCTCGCCGGTTGCCCGGCGCCCAGTCCGTGCGCGGCGGCTAGGGTCAGCCAGAGGCCGGCTAGCTGGACCAAGATGGGCCAGAGTGTGCCTGCCATGGCTTTGGGGGATTGGTCGAGTGTTGGCGGTAGATCAAGTGCCTGGGCGTAGGCGCGCGGGTCCCCGAATGCCGCTTGGGCGCTCATGCCTGATGCCGCGACGTGGCTTTCGGCCTCGGCCAACGCCGCGCCGATCGCCTGCCCGCCCGCCGCGGACAAGCGCAGTTCGGTAATAAAGGCGTCGGACCATTCCGGGTCTATGTGCGGGGCGATTTGCTGGTCAATGCCGCCGTGCGCGGCCCCGGCGTTCTGGTTGTGAGCCATTGTCCGTTGTCCCTTCGGTCAGATCGCAGATGCGGGCGGCGAAGCGCCGCCATGTTTCGGCTAGGGTGGCGAGCCGGTCAGCCCCGGCCGCCGTCAGATCGTAATACTTGCGTCCCGGGCCGCCATCGCCCGGCCCCCAGTGGGCTTCCAGCAGGCCGTCGCGCTCCAAGCGCCCCAGCAGCGGGTAGAGAGTGCCGCCTTTGATTTGCCCGATGCCGCCGTCCGCCAGCCGGGACGCCAGTTGGTAACCGTAGGTGGTGCCGCGCGCAGCCGCGCCCAGCACGGCCAGTTCGAGGGCGCCGCGGAGCCATTCGGCCGGCCACTCTTCGGTTTCCACCTCTATATCGTAACCCAATACTAGATCGCGGCGCCATCTAGTAGTTTGCCCGGTTCAACCAGGCCACCGCCAGCGCGGCCCCGGCGGCCGCCCCAGGCGGTGCCGAAGGTGTCGGGCGGCATCGTCCAACGGCCCTGCTACATCGCGTGGGCTGGGCGGCATCGTGCTCGGCTTAGCTGTATCGCGTGGGCCGGGCCGCCCGCCTAGCGGCGCGCCGCCAGTGCCACCAATCGCTTAGGTGGAAGGCGACCCCAAGCACCACCGCCTGGGTCAACGGCCCCCATGACGTGACCGGCCAGCGCAACCGCCAGGCACTGGCCACGGTGAGCGCCAACGCTAACAGCCACCACAAGGTGGGGCGCCACCACGGGCCATACCTGCACCCGAACGCTTGACCCCTGACGAGTTCGCCGCCGCCTTGAAGCGGAGCGGTCACTGGTCGGTCCCCACCTCGAGCAGGTAGCGGGTGAACGCCGGGCCGGGAGTGACCGCAAGTTCGCCCTCGGGTGAGTTCCCGGAGCAGCGCTCAAGCGTCCCATCCGGCGCCCAGTAGTAGGCGATAGGACTGAGCATTGCCCCTTCACTGTGTGCTTCGCGCGCCAGCGCCATCGCCAAGTTGGCCACAATCCCGGGCAGACGCATCCAGTCCTCGCCGACCACGGGCGCGTAACACAGCAGATCATCGCGCGGGACCATCAGGAAGGCCCCGCGCGGTGCTGGGCCAATCACGTCCGGCACCAGGGAACCGAAGCTGGCCGCCTTCGAGGCGATCCACAGCGAACCATCGCTGATTTCGAACAACCCTTCGATGCTGGTCTGCTGGGGCGCCGGGCACGGCTCCGCCAACACGTTGGCCAAGCCCTGCGCGTACAACTCGTCGATGGGCAGAGCCAAGTGGTGCGGGCGGTCGCCCATCAGGCAGGCCACTGAGGTGGGGTAGTCCAGGCACAACACCTGCGCCAACCCGGTGACTATCCTGCGGGCATAGGGGAAGTCTTCGAGGTCCGTGCCGATGGTCGGCCACAGCCGAGCGCGGATGCGCTGGCGCAACTCCTCCTCCCCGAGTTGCTCAGCCGGCGTGGCACGCATCGACTCCAGGGTGGCTGCGCTCCACTGGGAGACAAGTTCGGGCCAATCCGCCGGCGCTGCGGCGGCGGCTATACCAAACAGGCGCTGGAGGTTGATAATGTCGCCGTCGACTAGCTGGAACCAGTCCGGCCCGGAGGCATCCGGATCAATGCTGAGCCCCTCCCGCTCCGCTGCGGCTAGGGCCAGTGCCCGAACCGCAGCCAGGTCAGGGCCGAGAGGCGCCGGGGACGCAGGAGACGCAGGGGACGCAGGAGGTGGCTCGTCTGGCGCAGGGGCAGTCTTGTGTGGCTTAAACAGTGCCATGCCGACCAGCCTAGCCTACAGCGCTCGGCGCAGGTGCCGATATCTGACAGGCCAGGAACACCTATCGCACCCGTCTGGTGCTTCCCTACGGCGATTATCGGTGGATCCAGGCTAAAATCCCACGGTTTCCTGCCGTACCATCCCTTGACGGCATACGATCCATAAGGCGGTCTGTATGTTTCACCCCGCGATTCACATCACCGATGTGATCCCTTTTCGTGTGTCCCGCCGTACGGTTCCCCCATCGCATCCAGACGGATATCGATAGGTACTAAATCCTAAACCACTAGGAGGGAATCATGGGAGCAAGCGTATCTCGAAGGAATTTTCTCACCGGAGCCGGCATCGCTGCGGCAGGTCTTGCGGGTATGGGCATAGCCGGATGCGCACCGGGAGCCAAAGACGAACCGGCAGCCGACACCGGCACTTGGGACACCGAATCGGACATCGTCATCGTCGGTGCAGGGGGTGCCGGGTTGGCCGCCGCAGTCGTGGCCGCACGGGAAGGGGCACAGGTGACCGTGCTCGAAGCTGCGGCAATGGCGGGCGGCAACACCGCCAACTCGTCGGGAGTGATCCAGGCGGCGGGAACCGAGGAGCAAAAGCTCTCGACCGGAATAACCGATGACACCCCCGAAAAGCATGCTGAGTACTATCTCCAGTGCGGAGAAGGCCAGCTCGACGAAGACCTCGTACGGTTCGCCTGCGAACAAGCGCCTTCCGCAATCGAATTCATGAAGGATCTTGGCATCAACTATGAAGTCGTGTATGGAAACGGCACCATCCCCAACGTCGACCCGGACGTCATCAAGCCCCGTATCCACCTCGCCGGCACCGACGAGAACGACCTCATGTACGGCCAGGCCCATATCGCCGCACTTCTAAAGGCCGCAGAAGACGCCGGGGTCGAATTCGTCTACAACACGGCGGGATCGCAGCTAGTTCAAAACGCCGATGGCGTGGTGACCGGCGTCATCGCCAGCGACAACAAGCGCTATCACGGCAAGAAGGCCGTCATTCTCGCGACCTGTAGTTACGATCGCAGCGAGGAGTTCGCCAAGGCGTTTAACTACCACATGGTCCAGGCACTCAAAGACGAACGTGCGCTGACGGTTGCCACCAACAAAGGTGATGGTTTACGCATGGGCATGGCGGTCGGTGCGGCACTCGCGGGTATGGGCGGCTTCATCGGTCTATCGAATAACATCGGCGGCACTCCGACGCTTCCCGGCGTGCCCGAGGTCCCCGGCATCATCGTGAACACCTACGGCCGTCGCTTCGTCAGCGAATCGGATCATTACGCCTGGGTCTTGCGTCAAATCTTCGCGCAAGAGGACCATATCGCCTGGGGCATCTTCGATGCGAAAGCCGCCGCGCTCACCGGAGCGATGGTCGGCGGCGTGAGCCCAATGAGCGATGACTTCTCGACGGAGATCGCCGACGGCACCGTGTTCGTCTCGGACACCGTCGAAGGGCTCGCCGAACAGATTGACGTACCGGCTGTGAATCTCAGGGCGGCGCTCGACACCTGGAACGCCGATATGTCTACCGCCGAAAAGGTCGACAGCCAATTCCCGACCCGCTCATGCGGCCTGGAAACCATTGATGCACCGCCGTATTACGCTACCCGGAGCTACGACTACAGCCTCGGGGCTTTGGGTGGGCTGAAGATCAACACCGATGGCCAGGTTCTCGACACCAACGGCGATGTGATCCCCCACCTCTACGCCGCAGGGCAGGTAGCGGGCGGATTCATGGGGTCGTATTACCCCGGAACCGGTACCGGTATTCTTTCCACGCTCGTCTTCGGTCGCAGCGCAGCCAAAAGCGCACTCGGCGAAACGGACGCGTAGCACCACGCCACCCATTCGAAGGATTTCCGCAGCGCACCCGCCTTCAGGCTGCGTTCGGTCCGGATACGGGACCTGCCTTCGGGCGGGTCCCGTCCATAGTTCAGACCGTCCATGCACACCACTTGGCGCACCCGTGTCGATCCGATGGTTCGGGTCACTTGCCTTCGAGCAGATCGATCAACTCCTGGTGGGAATGGATGTCCAGCTTCCGATAAATACTCTTCATATGGGTGCGCGTCGTGTTATCCGAAATGAAGAGTTCCTTTGAGATATATACCCGGTTCCGCCCCTTGGCAAGCAATTTGAACACGTCCGTTTCCCTGGCGGAAAGATGATAGCGGAGCACCCATTCATCGAGATCCTCGTCGCTAGTTCTTGGGATCGGCGAAGCCGCATCGCCCGCAGCGACGCGTCCGGCTTCCTCCATCATTGTCCTGTTCGAGCGATCGAACGATAGGATCGCCGCCATCAGCAGCAAATACACGACGATGACCGACACCACGGCAAGCGTCGCACCGGTCTCGTTGACGACCGTGACGATACGCGAACCCACGATGGATCCCAGCGACTCCGAAGCGACAAGAACGCACAACCCGAGCACGAACCGCCGGGGCAAACCCGCTTTTCCCGGGTCGCCGGACCAAAGAGCCCAGACCATGAAATAGAAACTGTTGAAACCGATGATGCAGATAGCCTGCACCGCTTCGAAGGCATCGGAGAAGATCGGCAGTATCACGAAGGCGATTCCGATGGTCGGAATCGCCGCGAAGCATACGAGCTTTATCAGCTTACGCGAATCGAAGATCAGCGCTGCGAGGCCTATGAGCACTGCGGACAGGAAGATCGAGATGACCGTCGCGCCGTTCACTTCGGCTGCTCCCGAGGTGTAGACGTCGCCGGTCAGGCGTTGCATCAGTCCATAGGCGACACCGACGATCAACGGTAGGACGATGGCGCGAATGATACCTGCCGTCTTCGAAGATGGGTCGTCGACGGTTCTCGCAGTGACGGGCTTGGCCGACCATTCGGTTTTGCCCAAAACGATGCAGCCGCTACAGGCGATCGGCAACAGCGACACCAGCATCGGCTGTACGGCATGTGGAAGGTAGAGCAGAACGGTGTCGCATGCCGAGGCGATCAACAATGCGAGGGCGACGTTGACGAGCAACGCCTTGGGCCCCTTGCGTGCGAATCCTATACCGAGAACCACCAAGAGCAGAGCGCTTCCCAGGCTGGTGAGAACCACTCCGACGAGTTTCGTCGGTGCCGACCCGTCATCACCCGGAACGAACAAGATCACCACCGTTCCGGCGAACAACATGGTTCCCGCGATGATCGAAGCGGTTCGTTCCCTGGCGATGATCGCTTCCACTATCACATAGACACCGATCAGGGTAACCGCTTCCGCACCGAGCCACAGGGCACGCAGTTCGAGGAAATCGAACTCCTGGGTTGCCATCTGCGAGGCGAACAGATCACTCCAATACAGACCGAATATCCACGCCAGCAGTGCGGCGAAGCAAAGCCACCGGGTCGGAGCCCCGCGCCACTGTTGTATCAGCGTATCGAACAACGATCGGGTGTCCGTCCTGGCCATCAACCCTCCTCGGTAGCTGGTCCGTCGCTCCGAACCGAGCCGTCAGCATAGACGTGTGGGCGCACCCCGACCTTCCGGTGGAACAGCACCCTAACACATGAGCGAAGTATCACCGATGGTGTCGACTTCGAAGGAATGTCCGTCGAACCGCACCTCAATGACACGGGTGTTCCGCGCGGATCCCTCCGCTCCGCCCGGGACCGCGCGTCTTGTCTCACCGGATTGGTGGAGCATAATCATCGCTAGGTCACAGTCTGGTCACAACCCACTCCCAAGGGGTACCGCCGGGTAGTTAGCGGGAGTATCGTCGGCGGACATGGCAAAGAAGCGCGGCAATCCCCGCCGTCAAGGGGAAAACACAGAAGTTTCCAGAAGAGCATTCTTGGGTGGCGCAGCGGCTGTGGGCGGCACTGCGGCTTTGGCCGGTTTGGCCGGCTGTAGCCCCGAGACAAAAGAAGAAGAGGCAGCCACCACCCCCACAGCGAATGCCGTCAGCGGCGACACCGTTTTGACGGCCGACTCGCTGGACATGAAGTGGAGTTTCGAGATTCCCATGGATCCGGTTTCTGATGACGAGATCGTCGAGACCTACACGGCCGACATAGTCATTGTCGGTTCGGGTCCCTCGGGCCTGTGCACAGCGGTTTCCTGCCAGGAATCAGGCGGCGACGTGCGTATGCTTTCGGCCAGTTCCCATCCCGTCGCTCGCGGTGGCTCCAACACAGCAATCGGCTCGAAGTACCAAAAGGAAGTGGGGATCGACTTCGACAAGGACTCGCCGCTGTGCGACCACCTCTTCAAGGTCGAGGAGATCTCCGGCGCCTATCTCCAGAACCAGAAGCTTTGGGCCAAGTGGCGCAACGCCAGCGCTGAATCAATGGACTGGATGATTGATATCATGGCGACAAAGGGGCTGCATCCAGGGCTGGAGCCCGGCTACTGGGACCCTGACGGAATCCTTGATGCCCCTCAAGCGTCCCACAACTTCTACGCCGAAGACGGTTCTGGGGGCGCCTTGGAGGGCGCGCCCATGATTGTCCAAGCTTATGCGGACATATTCACAGAAAAGGGCGGCACTATCGACTACGACACGCGCGCCCTGTATCTGATACGCGGTGGGCAGCCCAATGGGCAAAGCGGACGGGTGGAGGCCGTGGTGGCACAGCGCCAGGACGGCAGCTACGTCAAATACGTCGCTAACAAGGCCATTGTCCTGGCGACGGGCGACTTCTCCCTCAACCGCGACATGATGGCCAAGTATGCGCCCTGGACGTACAAGATCTACAAAGATGTAATCACCTGGGATTGGGCAGAGGCCCCCAACTTCGACATCACCCTCAACTACACCGGCCTGTATCCAGGTGACGGGCAGAAGATGGGGCTGTGGATCGGTGCCGCCTGGCAGAAGAACCCCAACGCCCCGATGATCAACTCTGCCGTCCCGGCGGTCGATTTCACCCAAGGTAACTGCTGGGGGATCAACCTCGACGAAACCGGGCATCGTTTCCAGAACGAGACGGTCAACTTTGGGCACGGTGGTGTGGCGTTGCTCAACCTACCGAACAAGTTCGCTTTCACGGTCTGGGATTCGGACTATGCCCGCACGAGGGAGGTGTGGGACATGTTCGGAATGACGCTGACCCCTGATCAGATGATCGCCTCGTGGGAGGACGCCGCCGCCGCTGAGCCGGGTTCTGGAATGATCCTGGGAGCTCCTGACCCGAATCCGCTCAAGACGCGATTCAGGGGCGACACAATTGATGAAGTGCTGGCGCAGATCAAAGAGGTTTATCCGAACGTGGACGTTGAGGCCGCGAAGGAGTCCATCGCCAACTACACCAAATATGCCAAGCAGGGCAACGATGACGAATTCCACGTCAAGGCCGAAGTGCTTTACCCAATTGAAACTGGGCCTTTCTTTGGGGCTTGCACCAGGTTCTCCGTCAGTTCGTCGACTTTCTTGACGATCTGTGGTGGCTTGCGCACCAACGACAAGATGCAGGTCTGCGCCGAGGATGACAGTCCCATCGAGGGCCTGTACAACACCGGCATCATGACCGGCGACTTCTATGCGACGACCTACAACTTTGTGATTCCGGGGCAGAACATGGGCGGTGTCTGCTGCACGCTGTCCTACCTGCTAGGACGCGATCTAGCGACGTTGTAGCGACCCGTTCAGCGGCGCCAAGCAGAAACCGGCCCCGTCGCTGGATCCGGGGGATGGGTTACGGCCCAGCCTCCGGATCCTGCGGCGAGGCGGAAGGAGCCGTGTGAGCCTGGGTGTCAGGGGCAGCTTCGGGCCCGGATTCGTGGACTCGTGATTGACTTCCGGCGGCGCCGCCGCGACTTGTGGCGCGACCTACTGGGTGGCAGGTAGCCGGACTTCGGCTCGTAGCCCGCCGGACGGCATCGGCCTCAGGGTCACAACGCCGTCGTGAGCTTGGACGATGCTCTTGACAATCGCCAAACCCAAACCGGTTCCGGCGTGCTGAGCGCGGATGCGCTGGCCGCGTTGGAACGGCTCGGTCAACGTGGCCACTACCTCGGGGGCAAGGACGCTGCCGGTGTTCTTGACGGTGAGCGTCGCGGTCCCGTCCGCGCAAGCCGTGTGGATCTCTACCGTGCCGCCCGCAGGGAGGTTGTGGACAATGCCGTTGTGGGCCAGGTTTACGACGACCTGACACAGCAGCGTCGGCGAACCGTGGACGATGCCGACACAGCCGGACGTTTCGATGGCCACACCGTTCTTGGTCGCCAGGGGTAGAAGGAGTTCGACGGCTTCTTCTGCGAGCAGGGACAGGTCCACGGGCTGATTGGTGAAGGAGCGTTGGTCGGCGCGGGCGAGGGTGAGCAGAGCCTCCGTCAGCGCGATGGCTCTGGCGTTGACCGCGTGGAGCCTGGCTAGCAGTTGGTCGGTGTCCCGGTCCGGGTCGTTGCGGGCCGCATCCAGCATGGACTGGGTGATTGCCAGCGGGGTGCGCAGTTCGTGGGAGGCGTTGGCCGCGAACCGGCGGTGTGCGCCAACTTGGGTCTCGATCCTTTCCAGCATCGTGTCGAAGGCGTCAGCCAGTTCCCGGAACTCGTCGCCGCGTCCCGCCAGGTTGATCCGGTGGGAGAGCGAGCCGGTCGAGGCTAGGCGAGTGGCGTCAGTGATGCGTTTCAGTGGGGCCAGCATGCGTCCGGCGAGCACCCAGCCGCCAACCAGGCCGAACGCGACCAGCGCTGCCAGCGCTAGAGCGGCTTTGGGCCAGAACGCCTGCCACAGGTCGCCCCGGCCTGGAATGAACAGTTCCGGCAACGCAGCGCGGTCGCCGCCGGGGGCGTTGGCCGGAATTGTGACCGCCTCCGGCGGGACGTAGCGCAGCAGGAACACCCACACCACTGCCAGCAGCAGCGCTCCGGCGATCACCACCAACGCCACATAGCTCAGCGTCAGTTGGAGGCGGGCGCTCACACCGGCCCGCCTAACCATTTGCCTCACCGGCCCGCCGAGCCGTGCTGACAGCGGCTGGCCGAGCCGTGCTCACACCCGCTGGCCTAACCATTTGCCTCACCGGCGCCGGCTTCGATGCGGTAGCCGACACCCGGCACGGTGGTGATCAGCCACGGCTCGCCGAGCCGTTTGCGCAGCGCGGACACCGTGATCCGGACCGCGTTGGTGAACGGGTCCGCGTTCTCATCCCACGCTTTGGCCAGCAGTTCCTCAGCGCTGATGACACCGCCTTGGGCGGCCATCAACACCTCAAGGACAGCGAACTGCTTGCGGGTCAGGGCCACATAACGCCCGTCGCGGAACACCTCACGGCGGAACGGGTCGAGGCGCAGCCCGGCCACCTCCCACACCGGCGGCCGGGGGCGCGCCCGGCGCCGGTCCAACGCCCTGATCCGTAACACCAGCTCACGCAGGTCGAAGGGTTTGGTCAGATAGTCGTCAGCCCCGAGTTCAAACCCGGACGCCTTGTCATCCATCCGGCTGGCGGCAGTCAACATCAGGATCGGCAGGCCGCTGCCCGCCGCGATGATCCGCTGGGCGATCTCATCTCCGCTGGGTCCAGGAACGTCCCGGTCCAAGACGGCGATGTCGTAGCTGTTCACGTCCAACAACTCCAGTGCGGCATAACCGTCGAGCGCGATGTCAGCGGCGATCGCCTCCAGGCGCAGGCCGTCGCGGATCGCCTCGGCCAGATAGGGCTCGTCTTCGACTATCAGCACGCGCACGGCTTCAAGTCTGCCAGCCGGGGCATATCGCCGCCGTATCGAAAAGCCCATACGTCCCCGCAACACCACCCAGGTTTGAACGGCAACCATGCACCGAACTATGCACCAAACCAAGCACCGGACCATGGGCCGAACCCAGCAGCGGATTTGGGCCGGGTCTTGACGATCGTGGTCCTCCTGTCCCTGCGCTTGCCGCAGCGGAACACCCAGAAGAACCAGGTTCCGCCTCGGCCACAGCTCCAAACAATGTCTGCGTCCCGTCGAAGGGTTACAGCAACACTCTGGGCGGACCGCTACGGCGAGATCAGTGTCTACAATCACTCGTGGAATGACGCGGTGAGCATTGAGCAACAGATGCTCAGGGGCTGCTACGGCAAGAGCATCGCTTGGGACGGTAAGTTCGGTGCGAACACTCGGGCCGCGATGAGTCAGGTGCAAAAGTCGGTCAATCGGTACATCGCGAGTGACGGCTACTACGGCCCTGTCACCCACAACTGGATCAAGCACATCAAGAAGGGCGGGGGAGCTTGCTACTGCGACCGCTACACGACATGAGGTCCACTGGCGCTGTGTCAGGTAGGACACCGCCAGGGCGCGTCGCGGTGTGCGCGCTGGCCTTGGTGGCCGTAACCATGGCGGGGGTTGCACCGGCGACCCCCCGCCGGTGGCGTCGTCGCCGCCGAGCGCCGGTCCTGCGACGCAGGACGGGAATGCGGTTTTGGGGGACGCGCCGCTGGCGCGGGATTGGACGACACTCGGGGAGGACACTCCGTTGGGGCCGTACAGGGCGTTGGCGGCCCGCCCCTCTGCGGGGTTTGAGGCGCAGCGCGAGGCCGAAGTCCGGACGACCGACGAGCGGGA
>JAITJY010000079.1 GCA_031278675.1 Bifidobacteriaceae bacterium | reverse complement strand
CCACCGGCCCCACCACCAGCAACACCACCAGCCCCACCACCAGCGACACCACCAGCCCCACCGCCAGTAAGGCCGGCCCATGACCCACATCCTGATTGTCGAAGACGAAGAACGCATCGCCTCCTTCCTGACCAAGGGCCTAACGGGAGTGGGCTACGGCGTGAGTTGGGCGGCATCGGGCGCGGAGGCGTTGGCGTTGACGCACGCCGAACCGCCGGATCTGGTATTGCTGGACCTGGGGCTCGCGGACATGGACGGCATGGCCGTGTTGCGCCGGTTGCGCGCGGCGGAGTGCAGGGCGCCGGTCATCATCCTGACCGCCCGCACGGGAGTGACCGACACGGTGGCCGCCCTGGAAGGCGGCGCTGATGATTACGTCACCAAGCCGTTCCGTTTCGCCGAATTGTTGGCCCGGGTCCGTTTGCGTCTCCGCCCGGCCGGTGACCCAAGTGCAGGCCCAGCGGACGATGCCGCCCCTCCAGCCCTCGCCGTCGGTTCCGTCCGCTTGGAGTTGGCTACCCGCCGGGCTTTTGTCGACGGGGGCGAGGTGGCGTTGTCCGCCCGGGAGTTTGCGCTAGCCCAGACGCTGATGCGCCGCCCTGGCCAGGTCTTCAGCCGCAGCCAACTCTTGTCGTTGGTGTGGGGCTATGAGCACGATCCGGGCTCGAACGTGGTTGACGTCTATCTCAGTTATCTCCGCAAGAAGCTCGGCGCGGACCAGATTGAAACGGTTCGGGGTGTGGGTTTCCGCTGGCGGAAACCCTAAGCGCGGCGTGCCTCTAGGCGGTGTCGGGTGGGGTGGGCGCAGTTTCGGCGGCCATCGCGGCGCACTACAACACGTAGCTAGGCGGTGTCGGGTGGGGTGGGCGCAGTTTCGGCGGCTTCGCCGACGGAGGGCGGGACGGACGCAGTGATAACAGAACCGTCGGAGCGCCGGGAACCGGCTATGTCGCGGGCGGTTGGTGCTCCAATCAGGCGTGGCCCTTGGCCATCTAGGGCCACGGTCACGGGATCAGGCCCTTCGATGCGGTGGGGGGCTCCCCTAACGGTCAGTTCTACCGGATCGCCGTCTTCCAGGGTGAACTTGATGGAGTCTTGCACCAGGGTCACGGCGATCCGCGAACCGTGTGCTGTAAGACGGAAAGTCAACCCGCTCCACAGTTCGGGCAGGCGCGGATCGAAGCTCAGCGTCCCGTCCGAATCACGTAGCCCGGCGAAGCCGAACACCAGGGTGGACCAGACCCCGCCGGCGGAGGCGACGTGGACGCCATCGGCGGCGTTGCCGGTCAGGTCGGTCAGGTCAACGTACAAGGCGGCCCCGAAATACTTCTGGGCTAATTCCTGATAACCCACCTCGGCTGCCATGATCGCCTGCGCCACGGCACTCAGCGACGAATCCCCTGTGGTCAGCGGGTCGTAATAGTCAAAATCTGCGAGTTTCTCGGCCGCAGTAAAATCATGCGAGCACAAAAACTGTGCCAAGACCACATCAGCCTGTTTGAGGACCTGGAAACGGTAAATCACCAGCGGGTGGTAATGGAGCAGAAGTGGCCGGTGGCTAGCGGGCGTAGAGTCGAGGTCCCAGAGTTCCTTTTGCAAGAACTGATCATCTTGGGGATGGATGCCCAGGAGTGGATCATATGGGATGTGCATGGCATTAGCGGCGCCCAGCCAACCGGCCACTTCGTCAGGTTCAATGTGTAGCCGCGCTACCGCTTTAGAGTAGGCTAACGGGTTGCGTTGTTCAATTGCGCGCAGCGCCGCCACGGCGGCCCTCAGGTTGAACCGGGCCATCACATTGGTGAACAGATTGTCGTTGACCACAGTGGTGTATTCGTCAGGACCGGTCACACCGTGGATGTGGAATTCGGCCGGACCGCCGGTCCCATCTGCCCGCATAAACCCCAGCCCGTGCCACATGCGGGCGGTTTCAACCAGGATGTCGATCCCTTCGCGCTCAAGGAAGTCGGAATCGCCGGCTATGCGCAAATATTGGGCCAAGGCATAAGCAATATCAGCATCAATGTGGTATTGGGCGGTCCCGGCGGCATAAAAAGCTGAGGCCTCCTCGCCGTTGATGGTCCGCCAGGGATAGAGCGCTCCAGTTTCTGATAGTTCGCCGGCGCGGCGGCGGGCGGCATCGAGCATGGTGTAGCGGTACCTTAAAGCGCTCCGGGACCATTCGGGAGTGGTGTATGTCAAGAATGGCAGCACATAGATCTCGGCGTCCCAGAAATGATGTCCGGAATACCCGGAACCGGTCAGTCCTTTCGCGGGAATCCCGGCGCCTTCGGCCCGGGCCGTGGTTTGTAAAACCTGGAACAGATTCCACCGGACCGCTTGTTGAGTGGCGCCTTGGCCGTGGATCACCACGTCGGACCGCTCCCAGAACCGGTCCAAATAGGCGCGTTGATCAGCTTTGAGCGCCTTGACGCCGCTGCGCCGCGCCCGGTCCAATGTCAGGGCGCACCGGGAGGCTAATTCCAGCGGCGGGACGCCGCGTGAGGTGTGATAGGCGACCAGTTTGACCAGGCGCACCGGCACGCCGGCCTTGGCTTGGACCGTGAACCGGGCTTCAGCCAGGTCCGGTTCGGCGCTCACGGTCCGCGTGAACTCGCTGGCGCTGTTCATGAAATGGTCCATGGCCACGGCAATGGTCATGCCCGAATCGGTACACCGGTAGCCCGCCGCGACCCGCCCGCTCGCCTGGTCTACCTCCGCCAGTTCGGGTTGTAACACTCTGGTCAGGAATGTTTCTGCTTTGCGCGGGTCCCACGTCGGGTTGCCGGCATCCGGCCCTGAGACGTGGTATTCGTCTTCGCCGTCTTGCCGGTTGATCATCAGGGAGGCCAGGGTCAGCGGCGCGTCCCGTTCCAGGGTGACTTCGTAGGTCATGACGGCAAGGTGACGTTCCGGCAGGGAGGCCAGCCGCGTGGTCCGGATATGCGCCAGGTTGCCCGATGGCGTGCGCCACGTCAGCGTTCGCACCAGTTCCCCAGCCCTAAAGTCCAGGCGCCGCTCGTATTGAGGCAGGTCAGCGACCGGCAGTAGTAGCGGTTCGTCATCCACGTAGAGCCGGATCACTTTGGTGTCAGGTACGTTGACCATGGTTTGACCAACGGTGGCGAAGCCGTAGGCATCTTCTGCATGCCGGATGCGGAATGTTTCGTGGAATCCGTTGACGTAGGTGCCGTGTTGGTAGGCGACCCGCCCTTCTTCGGGGTTGCCGCGCATCCCAATGTAGCCGTTGGCCACAGCAAACAGTGTCTCGGTTTGCCCTAGGTGGGCCGAGTCCGGTGACACCTCAGTAAATGACCACGGTTCCACGGGGAATCTGGTCCGATCCAGCGGATCCACCAGGGGCTGCCAGTCCATTGGGATACCTCACTTCCGTTACTCCCCCTATCTTCTTACATGCGGGCGTGCGCGGCGCCCGCGCCCCGCCCAGTTTCACGATCAGCGCAGTTCGGCTAATCCAAAAGTCAACTGTCCGCGCAGGTCAGCGCGGTGCGCTGGGCGTTATGTCCGGTCCTACTTTCCCCCATCACGGCGACGGCACAGGTGGCCGGGAAGCTAATCCCCGCCCGGCCCCGTACGGGGCAGGTGGTGAGCACCTTGGCGGCGGAGGGCGGCATCGTCGCCAACACGGCGGCCGGGCGCAGTCTTCGGGTTGGCGTGGCCGGAAGACGTCAGTACCGAGAGATAGGCTCATGTCATGAGATCTATCGAACTGTTCGCCGGTGGTGGGGGACTAGCTTTGGGGACCCACCTGGCGGGGTTCACCACGGAGGTAGTGGCGGAGTGGAACCGCTGGTGCTGCGACACCCTGCGCGAGAACCAGGCCGCTGGACACCCTCTTGTGCGGGGAGTTGACGTGCGCGAGGGCGACGTTCGGGAGATCGACTGGTCGGCATACGAGGACGCGGTGGACTTGGTCAGCGGCGGACCGCCGTGCCAGCCTTTCAGCGGCGCCGGCAAGGGAATGGCCGCTGGAGACCCACGAGACATGTTCCCCGCCACCGCCGACGTGGTTCGCCAGGTCAGGCCGAGGGCCTTTATTGTTGAGAACGTTCGGGGCCTGACCCGTCCTCGCTTTGCTGACTACTTCGCATACGTTCAACTTCGCCTCGCCCATCCCGAAGTCGCGGCGTTGGACGGCGAAAGCTGGTCAGAACACTTCCAGCGCCTCCAGGCCGAACACACTTCGATCCGCCACGACCTTCAATACCGGGTGGTGACCACCGTGGTCAACGCGGCGGACTATGGCGTTCCCCAGCAGCGCTGGCGGGTGTTTATGGTGGGGTTCCGGTCTGATGTGGACGCCGAATGGTCCTTCCCCGAACCCACACACTCCGCGAAGGCCTTACGCCACGCGAAAGAAGTCACCGGGGCATACTGGGACAAGCATCGCATGAAGGGCAACCGCCTGTCCCTAGAGGCCGAGTTGTTTGATTTCCCCATGAGCACTAGGCCTTGGCGCACGGTTCGAGATGCCATCTGCGATCTGCCGGAGCCAACTGAGTCGGGAAGTCGGCTGTTCTTGAACCACGTCCTCCAGAAGGGCGCTCGTCCCTATCCAGGCCACTTAGGCTCTCCGATCGACAAGCCCGCGAAGGCTCTGAAGGCAGGTGTCCACGGCGTTCCGGGCGGGGAGAACATGCTGCTGCGGTCTGACGGAAGTGTCCGCTACTTCACAGTACGCGAGGCCGCCCGTCTCCAAACCTTCCCTGACCGTTACAGTCTGCACGGCCCGTGGAGCGAAGCGATGCGGCAGCTCGGCAACGCCGTCCCGGTGATGCTCGCTCAGATCGTGGCATCCTCGGTTCACGAGCATCTTGAGTTGGCCGAAGTTCGAGCGCGAGGGGTTTCGGCACGGCTGCGTGCCGCCAGAAAGCGAACGAGCGCATGACGCCTGAAGCTTTCAATCCTCTTGCCATTGACTCGTTAGCTCACAGCATCGTCACTCGGATGACCGAGATGATCCCGGTTCCCCTCAATGACGTTCCCCTGTTCACCGGCGCCGGCCTCTACGCGATCTACTATCGGGGAGCGTTCCCCGTGTATGCCGACTTAGTTGCCATCAACACACCGACCGCTACGGTGCCCATATATGTGGGCAAGGCGGTCCCAGCCGGCGGCAGGAAGGGCGTGGGTACGGCCGCGTCCGGCGAGACCAAGGTGCTGGCCAACCGTGTCAGAGAACACGCCAAGAGCGTCCGGGCTGCCATCAACTTGGATATCGCGGACTTCGTTGCCCGGTGGTTGGTGGTAGAAGACATCTGGATTCCCCTTGGCGAGTCCGCGATGATTCGCCGGCACCGCCCCGTCTGGAACGTGATCGTGGACGGATTCGGCAACCACGACCCAGGCAGTGGTCGCGGCGAAGGCGTGCGGTCGCGCTGGGACACGCTTCATCCGGGCCGGTCATGGGCCGACAAGTACCCCAAGCGTGAGGAAACCCCGGCTCACATTGAACAGGAGATTCGCGAGTACCTGCGCTCGCGCCTGGCATAGGGACTGGGTCAGGCAAATGGGTGCATATTTCAGGCTTAGAGAGCCACCGTTCCACGCGGCATTGGGCCAGTGTTGGGGTGTTGGTGGTGTTCCAACGGCAACTAACCCACCGCGCTTGGCCGGAGTGAGCCAGTCGTTGCAATCTCGCGCGGCTGCGCCGCGTCCTGGAATGGGTTGTCATAGGCGCGCGCGGGCTCATCCGGCTTTCCGTCGGCGCGTGCGTTGTGGCTCAACCGCCGGTAGCTTTGCGGCTCAGTTGCCATCGGACCGGC
>JAITJY010000433.1 GCA_031278675.1 Bifidobacteriaceae bacterium | reverse complement strand
TAAATTGAAACACTCGCGGCCCCAAGCCGATGAGTTGCTACGCGCGACGGGCCCTTCGCGGCCCCAAGCCGATGAGTTGGTACGCTCGGCGGGCCCGTCACGGCCCTGAGCCGGTGCGTTGACACGCGCGACGCGGCCCCGGCGGTATCCCGTGGGAGGGGGCCGTCCCAGGCGCCGCGAGAAAATGTCGGTGGTCCGCGCTACTCTCAGTATTGATTCAATATCCCAGGCCAGCGAGCGGCCGGGGGTGAGGCAAACCTTGAGGGGGCATCATGGCCGAACAGGGCCTAGGCGCAACGCTGCGCCGCGCGGCGGAACAAGTCAGCGGCCTGGCGAAGATCACCGGCGAAGTAGTCAAAGCCCAGCTTGCCAAGGACGGCACCAGGCTTGGGGTCGGTCTGGCCTTGATCGCCCTCGCTGCGGTGTTCCTGCTCGGCGTGGTGCCACTGCTGGTGTTTGCGTTGGTCTGGGGACTGGTCCAACTCGGGCTCCAGCCGTGGGCAGCCTACCTGATCACGGCGGGCTTGGTCCTGGTGCTGGGCGCCATCCTCGCCCTCGCTGGGCGCAGCCTGCTCAAACGCGCCGCCGGCGCCATTAGCGAGACCACCGAGACCATCAAGGGGTCAATCGCCGCGCTCGGCGGCACACCGGCCCCTGCCAGTGATCAAGGGGACGGCCCGGCCGGGGTGGCGACTGCCGACCCTGGTCACGGGGGCGGTCCGGGCGGCGCGGCGCCCCCCGCCGCAGGTCATCGCGGCACACCGGTCCCTGCCAGTGATCGAGGGGACGGCCCGGGCGGCCCGCCGACTGCCCGCGCCGGTCACCGGGAGGGCCGGGGCGGGGCGGCGCCGCCGGGGGGATGGGCTGGGGGTGAGGCGACGGCATCGGACAACGGTCCAGCATCTCGGCTGGGCGGCGCGTGAAGCGGAAGCGGACCGCGCCGGCTGACTTCACAGCGGCGCTGATCGAGGGGCCGTGGCGGCACCGGTTCGTCTCGGCGAGTGGGCTGCGGTTCCACGTCGCCGGGGCCGGCCCGGCGGATGGCCCGCCGATTGTGCTGCTCCACGGCGTGCCGCAACACTGGTGGGCGATGCGGCACCTGCTGGTCGGCTTCGCCGAGGCGGGCTACGCGGCTTACGCCTTAGACCTGCGCGGCGCCGGCGCCAGCGACAAACCGCCCGAAGGCTATGCGCTGCCCATGCTCGCACGCGATGTGGCGGCCGTGATCGCCGCACTGGGCCTTGACCGGGCGGTGGTGGTGGGGCACGGGCTCGGCGGCCAGGTGGCTTGGACCATGGTGACGCGCGCGCCGGAGGTCCTGGTAGGGATTGTGCCGGTGTGCGCATCGCATCCGGGTAGCCTGGTGCCCAAACGGCTCGAATTGGTCTCGCCGCGCGCGTTTGTGCAGGTCGCAGCGTTGCGTTCGCCCGCGACCGCGCGCCGCTTCCTCAAGGATGAGACGTTTATGGGCGCGCTGCTCGGCTCGTGGGCGCAGGTCCCGTCAGCCATCGACGATGCCGCCGTACGCGTTTACGCCGAAGCCATGCGGATTCCGTACGCTGCAGAGAAAGCCGCCCGGATGATGCGTTGGGCCACCCGCCCGCTGCTCGATGCCGCCCACGCCCGGTTTGTCGCCTCCGCCAGAGTGCCCTCGCCCGTGCCCGTCCTTGAGATCCAGTCCGATTCCGACCCCGTGTTGCGCTGGACAGTCTCCGCCGCCGGGCATCTCGGTGGCGCCGATTACACCTTTGAGTTGCTCCACGGCGTGGGGCATCTCGCCCCCGAGGAAGCCCCGGACGCATTGGCGCGCCTGATTGGTCATTGGCTGAGGGCGCGCGGGCACGCCCCGGGCAGCGCGGCCGGTTAGTGCGGCTCGTACCGCTGGGCACGCCCCGGGCGACGCGGCTGGTTAGCGCGGCCGGTGACTCGGCTGGCTTAGGTAGTCCCGGCCCGTTGGCCGGGGCCGCCTGGCCCCCCGGCCCAGCTACGTTGGGGGACCCCGCCCGGGTGGCCGGGGCTGTCTGCTGCGCCGACACGGCATCGTCCACCGGCTCGGCTCGCTCCTGGTGGCGGGGCGGGATCGCGGGGACGGGCGGGCGGGCTCGGGTCACCCGAAAAGCCTGCGCGGCGCTGGGCCTGGGCGGCGGGGATGCGGTTTCGCTCTCGGCGTGACGCGGATTGGGTGCGAGCGCGCCGCGATCCGGCAGAATAGTTCCTGACTCTGTTCAGCTACCGACCCCGGCCGGCGGGGTAGAACGGTGTAAGAACGCTAAGGCGGTGTCCCAGTGTCTAACAAGACAGACCACAGCAATGACTCGAGCATTGTGACTTCTTCCGGCCTATTCGCCGGAATCAGCCAGAAGCAAGCCGAACGGCTGGTGCGCGCCATGGTGCCGGTGCGGCTGGCACGCGGCGCGGTCCTGTTCAAAGAAGGCGAACCGGCCGACATGCTTTACATCATCCGGACCGGGAAGATCAAACTGGGCAACTCGTCCCCCGACAACCGCGAAAACCTGCTGGCCCTCCTTGGCCCAGGCGAGATTATCGGCGAACTGACCTTGTTCGACCCAGGGGCGCGCACCGCCACCGCCTCGGCGGTGACCCGGGCTGAGTTGCTTGAACTCAGCCACGACTCGTTTGTGGATTGGCTCGAAGAAAACCCGGCCGCATCAAAACACCTGCTCAAAGCCCTGGCCCAACGCCTGCGGCGGACCAACGCCGCGCTGGGTGGACTCGTCTTTTTTGATGTGCCAGGGCGGATCGCCAAAGCTCTCCTGGACCTCGCCGAACAGTTCGGTGAGATCACCGAAGACGGCGAGGAGTTGGTTCAACACAGCCTGACCCAAGAGGAATTAGCGCACCTGGTGGGGTCATCGCGGGAAACGGTCAACAAGGCGCTCGCAGATTACGCCAGCCGCGGCTGGATCAGACTGGATGGGCGCTCCGTCTACATCCTGGACCGGGACCACCTGCGCAAGCGTGCCAGTTGACCCAGGTCAGGCCGGTAAGGTTGGCGGGTGACAATCCACCGCGTCTTGGCTGGTGGCGCCCTGGCGGGCGCCGCGAGCTTGGGTTATGCGCTGGCTGAAGCGCACTGGTACACGCTGCGCCACGCCGCCATCCCGGTTCTGCCGCCCGGATCAGCGCCGCTGCGCCTGCTACACATTTCTGACATGCACATCACGGCGCGCCAGCGCCGCAAGGTGGAATGGGTGCGCCGCCTGGCTCTGCTCCGTCCCGATCTGGTCGCCGTGACCGGCGACAACTTCGCGTTCACCGATTCGATGGAGACAGCCCTCGAAGCCTTAGAACCCCTGTTAGCGTTCCCAGGCGCCTTCGTCTTCGGTTCGCATGATTACTATTCCGCGATTTTCCACAACCCCGCCGCCTACCTGTGGCGACGCATCACCGGACCGCCCGTCGGAGCCTCCCAGCGCGGCATTGCGCGGACGCCCGACCTGCCGACCGAGGCGTTCGCCGGCGTCTTGACCCGCGCCGGGTGGCTTGACCTCGACAACGCGCGCGGCTCGCTGACCTTGGGTTCTACCGGCCTTGCGACCGATTTGGTGGGGTTGGCAGACCCGCATATCGGCCAGGACCGCTTGCCGCCGCCCGCCTCGCACGCCGGGGCGCAGTTGGTGGTCGGTTTGGTACACGCCCCGTACCGCCATGCCGTACAAGCATTGGCCGATGACGGCGCGCGGCTCGTCCTCGCCGGCCACACCCACGGTGGCCAGGTGGCGCTGCCCGGGCTGGGTGCGTTGGTTTCCAACACCGATCTGCCCCTGCGCTATGCCTCAGGGTTGCATCGCTGGCCCGCCCCCGGCTCCGCCGAGCGTGGACCAACCTATTTGCATGTGTCGGCTGGGCTCGGGACCTCACCGTTCGCCCCGATCCGGTTTGCGGCGCGGCCTTCGGCCGCGCTGCTGGTGCTGGAGGGGCGCCGCCAGTAGGCCCGCCTTCAGGGCGCGGTTCGCTGACGGCGCGCGGTGCCGCGCTGTCAGCCCCGGTCAGCCCCGGTCAGCCCCGATCCGTCCCGATCCGATCCGCCCCGGTTCGTGGCGCGGCCGAAGGCCGCGCCGGCGGTGGCGGCGGGACGGAGCCCCAGTCAGGGCGCGGCGGACCGCAGTCGGCGGGCAGCGCGCGCCCGGCGGCGGCGCACCACCAGGACCATGATGAGCGCGGCCAGGACAATCACCAGCGTCACGGCCGCCCACGGAATGGCCCACAGTGAGAAGGTGGCCGCACTGCGTGGCGGCGGACTGACCTCATCAGCGCCGACCACAGTGGGCGTGACCTCAATTTCGCCGCTGAGGCGCACCAACGGCGGGATCTGAAGGAAGGCCGAACCGGTGACGCGTTCACCAGGCAGCAATTCCTCAACCCGGTCAGCTTCCACACTGACCGCACCGAGGCCCCACGGGCCCTGCGCACGCACCGCCACCAGGGCACCCAGACGGGTGTTGCCGGTGTTAGCGATCACATAATCGACCTGAAGTCGGCTTGGAGTAAACGGACTCCAAGTGCCAGTGTACACATGTGTGACGGATTCCACCTGCAACTGCGGAGTAATCTCGCCCGAAACGCGCAGATGAAGGCGCACCCCGATCCGGTGGGTCACCATCACCCCTTCACCTTGGGTCAAACCCACCACAATCCCTACGGGATGATCACCCGGCGTAGCCGTGGCCGGAACCGTGATCGTCACCGGCAGGATCTGGCTCGACTGCGGCCCCAGCGTCAACTCGCTGATGGGCGGATCACCAACCGTAACCCAAGCGGCATCGTCCCCTTCAACCACGTCAAACACCCCGTCTTGGCCTACCACACCTAAGCCGACCGCCACCGAGAACGTCGCCTCGCCGTCAGAGTGATTGGTAACGACTATGGCGTCTTGCGCCATGCCGCCCGGATCGACGGTGTGACGCAGGGAGACGCGTCCATCCGGGCCGTGGTCGTCAGCTGGTGCCACGGACCATTCAATCTCTGACGGGGCCGGTTCATCGGTGGCGGCCGGCCGTGCCGCCGGAACTGGGCGAGCTAACGCGCCTGGGCCCCCGGCGGCCGGGAACCCAGGCGGTAACAGGGCCAACGCCATCGTGCAAAGGCCCCAAAACAATGCCTTCAACGTGAAGTCAGTCCTTCGCGAACAGCGTCAAGGTGATCTCGCTGCCGTACCGGCCCGGATCCGACTCACTAGGCGGATTGAACGTCAGGTTGGCCCCAGCGATCGTTGTGCCTTCGCGGGTCGCGGCATCCGACTCGGCCAGCGTGGCGGGATTCGCCAGCGCCGCTCCGGCCGACCCGGCCGCTGCACCATTTTCTGACGAACTGATCAGCGGAGCCCAGGCGAGATACTGCGCGCCGACAACCCGGTTGCCTGCCACAAAGTCGCTCGCTTTACCTGAGACCTCCCAGCCCGCACCGCGGGCCTGAATGTCATTGCGGGTATCCGTGATCACCACCGACGGCAACGCGGCCTGGAACTCACCATTCACCTCAGAGAACTTGACCGGCGCGGCCAGCGTCGCAACTCGCAATGTGAGGGCACCCGGTGTCAAATTACCAAGGCCAATCGCTGCTTCAAGCGGAACCGTTGCTTCCAGACCCGAATAGGCGGCGCCAAACACGTCGAACAAGGTCTTGCCGATGTCGGTGTTGTCGATATAGGCGCCACGGACCTTGTCCCATTCATCGGCGCGCGCTACCAACAACTCTGATCCGACGCCCTTGGCGTACAGGGGCACCAGCGAGTTGGTGTGATCGCCTGAATGCCAGGTGACGGAAGGCAGAGTGTTCATTGTGCCAGTCATGGGCCTCCAGCCGGTGGAGGTGCCCGCCCCGGGGCCGGACAGGTAGCCGGTCTCGTGGTCAGCGGTGATGATCACCAGAGTCTCATCCCAAGACGAGTTGGCGTTGACCCAGGCATCAATTACCTCGACCGCAGCGTTGAAATCCTGCTGCTCTTCTACCAGCCGGGTTGTTTGGTTGGCGTGACCCGCCCAATCGACGGCGCCGCCCTCGACCATCAGGAAGAACCCGTCGGCGTCGCGTTCAAGCACGTTCAGGGCGCCTTCGGCCATGGTGGCCAAATCCGGCACATCGGTCAACAGCGGGTCCGAGTAGGGCGCAATGTTCTTGTGTGCCGCATCATTCACGCCCGCGCGGTTGTACTGGAGTGTCTCTGGCACCCGGGCCAAGCCGAAGACCTTATCCGGGACGGTTCCGCCGGCGGCCAACGCATCGAAATCAGCCTTGGATTCGACGTACGAATAGTCGGTTAGACCCTGCGAGACCCGGTCATAGTCGGCTTGCGAGATCCACTTGTAGTTCGGCGTCACCATGGTGTTGTCGTCGTTGTAGTAGGGGTGACCGGCGCCCATGATCACGTCAATGCCGGACTCGATCATCTCGTTCGCCAGGCCCACGTAATCATTGCGGTTGGTGTTGTGCGTAATGAAACCGGCCGGCGTCGCGTGATCGAACGCAACCGTGGTGACCAGGCCAACGGCTTTGCCGAGGTCTAGGGCGTGCTCACCGATCGTGGTGAGTTTTTCGTTGGTCGGCGTGTAGCCCAAGACGCCGTTGTTGGTCTTGACACCGGTGCCGAGCGCGGTGGCGGCCGCCGCAGAATCGGTTGGCCCCGTCTTGACCCACTCGAACGTGGCCCAAGCTTCGTCGGCATCGTAATAGGCCCGGCCGTTCGCCGAATAGTGCGACTGCGCGATCTGGACCGGATAATCGTCATAAACCTGGACCGCAGGGCCCTGGGGGGCCGCAATGATCTCGCCGGTCAGCGGATTGACGGTGACTTGGTTACGGGTGGTGCCCGTCTCATACAGATTGGCCGAATCGAAGTGGCTGTAGCCCGCGCCATCCGAGATAAGCACGATGACGTTCTTCGCCGTTGGTACTTCGTCAGCGGCTGCGGGACCGGCGGTTGTCGAGACACCCACCGCGACCAGGGTCAAGGCCGCACCAGCGGCTGCCGCCGCTCTCGCCTTGCTTTGCAAACTGCCCATTTGTCTTCTTTCCTAACATTTGTCGGTGGCCGGCGGCGGCCGACCAAGATAACCCGCGGGCCGGTTGGACTCCGGGGCGAAGCCAGTTTGCCGGGGCGAGGTGAACACTTATGGGTTGGTTCGGCAACGTCTAGGAGAACAAAAGGTAAACGCTTGGCGACGGCGAGGCCCGCCCAACTCTCGTAGCCCCCCAGCCGTCGGCTAGCCTGGTGGTAGTGGCATAACTCTCAAAGGAGCGTCATGAACAGCCCGGATCAGACCGAACATGTCAAATGGCTGAGCTTGGAGCTAGCCCGGCTATTGGAGTTTGGGCGCGCGGCGGGGATGGCCGCGAATGGATTCGCCTGGCTGGATGACCAAGGTAGGCCGGACCTGGATGCGCCGCTGGACCTGTGGGTGACCGCCCGGATGACACACGTCTACGCGCTCGGTACGCTCGCGGGGCACGAGTGGTGCGCGCAACTCGTTGATCATGGCATTAGAGCGCTGAGCGGACCGTTCGCGGATTTGGCACACGGCGGCTGGTACGCGCAAATCGCGCCGGACGGCACTCCTAGAGACCAGGCGAAGGCGGCTTATGCGCACGCATTTGTGGTTTTGGGGGCCGCATCTGCCCAAGCGGCGGGGCGTCCTCAAGCAGCTGAGCTGCTGAAACGGGCCCTATCCAACCAGAACATTCATTTCCGCGAGGCTGGGCACGGCAGGGTGGTGGATGTGTTCAACCGGGAGTTCACCAGGGCAGAGCCATATCGGGGTGTGAACGCTAACATGCACACGGTTGAGGCGTACTTGGCCGCCGGAGATGTGACCGGGGACTCGCGTTGGCACAAACGCGCGTTGGCTATTACTGACTGGGTGATTGGGCAGGCCCGCGAGTCGGATTGGCGTATTCCTGAGCATTACACCGAGGATTGGCAACCGCTGGCGGACTACAACATTGACCGGCCGGAGGATCAGTTCAGGCCGTTCGGGGCAACGCCGGGGCACGGGTTCGAATGGTCCCGTCTGACCCTGGAGTTGCGCGCCGCCCTAGGCGGAGCCGCCCCCGAGTGGATGAAACCAGCCGCAGAGGAGTTGTTCCGGCGCGCGTACCGGGACGGCTGGCAGGAGAGGCCCACTCCCGGGCTGGTCTACACCACCGATTGGTCGGGCCGGCCGATCCTGCGGGCCCGGTTGCACTGGGTTGCCGCCGAGGCGGTCGCGGCCGCCGTCACCGCCTATCGCGTGACCGGTGATCCGCTCTACCATCATTTGTATTCGCGCTGGTGGGGGCTGATCCGTCAAGCGTTCGTGGACCCGGTAGGGGGTTCTTGGCACCATGAGTTGGCTCCTGGCGGTGAGGTGGGCAACCAGCTCTGGCAGGGTAAACCCGACCTGTACCACGCCGTCCAGGCGACCTTGATCCCGCGCCTGCCCTTGGCCCCAACCCTGGCCAGTGCGCTCCGCGCCGGTCTGCTCGACACCCTCCCAGCGCTCTAAGCCAGGCTAAGTACCTGGCCGCGCGGGGGGCTGGGAGTGGGTGGGCGGCATCGGGCGGGGGCTAGTCCGTTACGCGGCGCAGATCCGGCCACGCTGGGCAGGTGAGGGAGAGCTGGGGGCGGGGGCTAATCCGTTACGCGGCGCAGATCCGGCTCCAAATAGATCGTGAGGCGGAGGGGGACGGCGGCGCGGGCGCGGGCCTCGGCGGCGTCGATGGCTTCGGCGAGTGCGGCCACACTCAGGCCCGGCGCGGGCTCAATCTTCGCGGCGACCAGCAGATCGTCGGGCCCAAGATGCATTGCGCGTAGGTGAATGATGGACGTGATGGGGCCGTCCGCCTGCGCCAAAGCGTCCTTGATCGCCTCAATCTGTTCCGGCGAGGCGCCTTCCCCGAGCAGCAGCGACTTCATTTCGACCGCCAGGATTATGGCGACCACCACCAGCAGCACACCGATCGCCGCCGACCCCATTGCGTCCCAGCGACCGTCACCCGTCACCAGCGTCCCACTCACCCCTGCGCCTGCGAGCACCAGCCCCAGCAACGCGGCAGTGTCTTCAAGGAGCACAACCGGCAGTTCGGGCGATTTCGAGGTCCGCACAAAACGGAACCAGCCCTGGGAACCCTTGACCGCCTTGATCTCCGCCACGGCTGTGCGCAAGGAAAAAGACTCCATGACCAGCGCTAATGCCACCACTGCCAGCGGCACCCAGTGCCAGGAGCCGATGGGCTCGGGGTGTTTGAGTTTCTCGTAGGCCTCGTAGAGGGCGAACAATCCGCCCAGCGAGAACAACACCAGCGCCACCACGAATGACCAGAAATACCGGCCTTGGCCGTAGCCGAACGGGTGCTTTTGGTCGGCGGGGCGGCGCGCCTCTCGCCCGCCCCAGAGCAGGAGGAGTTGGTTGCCGCTGTCAGCTACCGAGTGGACGGCTTCCGCGAGCATGGCGCTCGAACCGCTTAGCGCGAAGGCTGCGAATTTGGTGACCGCGATCCCGAGGTTGGCGCTGAGAGCAGCCAGGATCGCTTTGGTTCCACCGTGGGCGCTCACTGGGGTCCTTTCGTTTGGGTACAGGGGCCAGACTAACCGATCCGCCGCGTCCCGCTCCGCACTTACCCCCGCCCGATGCCGTCTGGCCCAGGCCGCAATTCCGCTGCCGCCGGGGTGGCGGTGGGTCAGGCCGTGCCCGGGGTGGTGGGGTCAGGCGGCTCCGCCCGATGCCGCCCGGCCCAGGCCGCGCCAACACCGTGGGGCCGAGCGGCGCCAACACCGGGGGTTGGGCTCCGCTAGCGCTGGTCTACCATGAGCGTGCCACCCGAACCGGCGTTGACGAGGAGAGTGACCATGCCACCCGGCTGGGCGGTAAACGGGGCGCTGACCAGGGCGCCGGTGCCGGTCTTGAAGGCACTGATCGAGTTTTGGGTCAACTGAGTCGTGGTAGTGACCACCTTGCGCTCAGTGATCTTGCCGACTACCTCCCCATTGATTGCGACCAGGAGATAGCCGAGGTGGTGGCCCGTCATATCCACCACGCTGACGGTGGCAGGCGCAGACAACGGCGCAGAAAGCAACGCGAGCCGCTTAGCCGGGGCCAGTGTTTCGTTGAACAGGGCCTTGCCAACACTGATCTCGCGCCGAGTCTGCTGATCGCTGATCGGCTCCTCGAAGACCGCCACACCCACCAGGCAGAGCCCCGCCAAAAGACCAATAGCAATGGCGTTGAATTCAATTCCCCGGAACCTCACGCTATAGCCGTTGCCGTAGGCCCAGACCCCAATGCCCACGAACATCCCCGCGACAAGGAGTGGCCTGATCTGGATGGTCTTCCTGCGTTTCACAAGCCGGGTCTTTCGTGTTGTTGGAACGCCGCAGCGAGCTTGGGAGTTGTTTGGAACAGCTTATCGCCGGCCACGGATCAGGGATAAGCCTCGGCTTGGCGTTCTAAGAACTCATAGACATCGGTTAGGTCCACGCCGGGGAACGCGCCCGTTGGCATTGCGGCCAGCACCGACGAATGCGGCCTGGCGGCCGGCCACGCCCAGCCCTTCCATTCAGCGGCCAGGTCGGCTGGGGGCACCTGGCAACACGCCGGATCTGGGCAATCGGAGCGTAATCTGATCCGGGTGGCGCGCCCCGCGAACCACTTCGCATCCTCAAGGCGAACGCCGACGGACACCGAGAACAACCCGTCATTGGTGGCCTTGAGATGGGAAGCGGACCAGTAGGTGCCGTTCGGGGCGTCGGTGTATTGCGCGTAGCGCAACTCGCCGCCGCCCAGGTCGCGGGCCGCCTCGAACACATTGCGGCCGGCCCAATACCGGCACATGAACTGGCCCTCAATGGCACCGAGCGGATCGGTGGGGAACAGCGCGTCATCGTTCTCGTAAGATTTGTGAATTACGCCGCTGGAATGCACCTTTGCGAAGTGGACCCGGATTCCTAAATGCCTGGTCGCAAGGTTGACGAACCGGTGCGCTGCCATCTCATGCGAGACGGTGAAGGCGTCCCGGAAATCCTCGATCGCGAGTTCGCACCGGGCCTTCGCCCCGCCGAGCAGCGGGACTGCGGCGCTCTGCGGCATGAGAACCGCCCCCGCCAGGTAGTTCGCTTCGACGCGTTGCCGCAAGAAACTCATGTAATCGGCCGGTTCGCCGTGTTCCAGCACGTGCGAGGCCAGCGCCTGCAACACCGTGGACCGGTGGTCGCCGGTGACTTGGCCCGCGCGGCGCGGCAGGTACAGCCGTTTGCTTTTGTTGTCCAGCACCGACCGGGTGGTTTGCGGCAGATCATCGACGAACCGCAGCTCAAATCCCAGCTTTCCGGCGAGCACCGCCAGGTCGGCTTGATTCATCGGTTCGCCGGGTTCGTGCCCGCCGAGCGCCAGCAGTTCGGCCGCTTTGCGCTCAAGTTCTGGGAAGTAGTCGTCCTGTTCGCGCATCTCGCGGCGCAGCGCCGCGTTGGCCCGCCGCGCTTCTTCCGGTGTGGCGACCCGTTCCTCCCGCACTCGCGCCACTTCGCGCGCCAGCCCGACCAGCGCTTCTAGCACCGCCTGGGGTGTGGTCCGGCTCACCTTGATCCGCCCCAGCCCCCGCGCCGCGTAGGCCGGGTCGCGTTGCACCCGCTCCCATTCGATTTCCAGCGCGTCGCGTTCCGTGGGCGGCGTCGGGTCGAACAGCTCCCTGGGCGCTACCCCCAGCGCGGCCGCGATTGCCCCCAGCGTCGCGAGGCTTGGCACCCGGTGACCGTTTTCGATTGCCGAGACGCCCGATGCCGACCGTCCAGCCGCCGCTCCCAGTTCCTCCAGGCGCATCCCGCGTTGTTGCCGGATGAATCGGATGCGCCGCCCAATCACCAGTGCGTCGAACGCCTCGTCTGGTATTGTCACCGCGCTCGGCGCCACCGCAGGCGGCAACGCCTCCGGTAGCCGGAGGCGCCCGCCGGCGGGCGGGGCTGGGGCTGGCGAGGTCAGGTGGGGAGGGTCGGTGGGCTCTGCCGGGGTCTGCCTGCCCCCGGCCGGGGACGCGGGCTGGGCTGGGAGCGGCGGGGTTGGTTGGGTTGGGTCGATGGGCTCTGCCGGGGTCTGCCTGCCCCCGGCCGGGGACGCGGGCCGCGCTGGGAGCGGCGGGGTTGGGTCAGGGGTGTCGGGCCGTGCGGGTTTGGCTCCGGCGGGAGCGGCGGGGGCGGGCTGGGGCGGCGGGGGCGGGGCTGGGGCTGGGTGAGCGGCATCGTGCATGGATCTATTGTAATACGGC
>JAITJY010000030.1 GCA_031278675.1 Bifidobacteriaceae bacterium | reverse complement strand
GGGTTTTTGAGCATGAGATTGCTCCACACCTCGGACTGGCATCTGGGCAGGTCATTGCATGGTGTCGACCTGACCGAAGCGCTGGCCGCCTACCTCGATCACCTGGTCGAGCTGGCCCGCGCGGTCCGGCCGGCGGCGGCGCTGGTCGCGGGCGGTGTCTACGACCGGGCGGCGGGCCCGGCGCGCTGATCTACCCGGTGCCGTTCCTCGACGCCTACGCGGCGGCGGATCATTTCTCGGATGAGGACAACGCGGTGGCCAGGTCGCACGAGGCCGTGACGGCGGCCGCGTTCGGACGGGTGCGCCGCGACCTGGCCCGGCGCGGGCTGGGCGCCACAGCGTGAGGCGACCCGACGGCATCGGGCAAGGCTGACGGGGGCGGCGGTGCCTCGGGCGGCCGCCCGGCGACCGTCGTCATGGGCCACGCCTTCGTGGTGGGCGGCGCGGCCAGCGAATCGGAGCGGGACCTGACCCCCACTGGCGCCGACGACACCAGCACCGCGCCCAAATCAGCCACTACCAACACAGGTCAGGAGCCGAAATGCGGCCGTAGTACTAGGAGGTGATCGGTCAGGCGGCTTCGCCCCGCGCGGCCGCCTCATAGGCAGCGAGTTGGTCGACGCGGCGCTGGTGGCGCTGGTCACCGGAAAATGGTTCAGCGATGAACGCTTCGATAATTGCGATCGCTTCAGCTTCGGTGTGTTCGCGCGCGCCGAGCGAGCCGACGTTGGCGTCGTTGTGCTGACGGGATAGGCGAGCGGTGCGCGGGGACCAGATCAGGGCGGCGCGAATGCCGCAGACCTTGTTGGCGGCGATCTGTTCGCCGTTGCCTGAACCGCCGATCACCACCCCCAGCGAGCCAGGGTCGTTGACGACCGCCTCGGCGGCGTCGAAGCAGAAACCGGGGTAATCATCCATCGGGTCATATTCAAATGCGCCGTGGTTGACAACTTCGTGGCCGTTGTTCACCAAGTGCTCTTCGACTGACCGTTTCAACTCAAACCCAGCGTGGTCCGAAGCAATGTGAATCCGCACGGCCCCATCCTACTGGCCCGCCCCGCCGTCAGCCCGGGTAGCTTTGCCCGATGCCGCCCGGCCGTGACCCGGGTTGTTTTGCCCGATGCTGCCCGGCCGTCAGCCCGGTTCGTTTTGCGCGATGCCGCACGGCCGTCAGCCCGGTTCGTTTTGCGCGATGCCGCCCGGCCGTGAACCCGGTTCGTTTTGCCCGATGCCGCCCGGTCGTCAGCCCGGTTCGTTTTGCCCGATGCTGCCCGGCCGTCAGCCCGGGTCGAGTCCCGGCCAACTCCGGGCCGGTGTCCCGCCACTGCGGGCGGGCTGCAGTGTCTAACCTGGATCCACCGATGATCGCCGGAGGGAATCACCAGACGGGTGCGGTGGGCGTTCCTGGCCGGCGATGGCTACCCGGTGGCCTGCTCGGCTGGCCGGGGGCGTCCAGCGTGCCTGGCGGGCGAGCGGCGCAGTAGGCGAGGATCGGTGGATCGAGGCTAAGTTCCTGGGTTCGGCCGGGGCCACCACCCGATTGGCGCGGGGCACGAAATGTAAAGATGAGCCTGGCCGGTAGTTTGCGGCAGCGCCGCACCGGCGCCTATGCTGATCGGAGCCCACCGGCCGCCGAGCCGGCGAATGGTGCGGCCCTAATCGGTTGGCGCCGCCGGCGCCACGAGCGGCAAGGAGACGCCATGACCATGCGCAGCCCTTCGCGCACCTGCGATGTCTCGACGCTCTACTGTTGTTGTTGAACTGAGCATTCCGCTCTAAGGCTCAGGCGCCGAAGGCCCTGGGCGGGTCGCGAGCCACGCACTGGCCACCAGCCGGCCGCATCCCTTCAGCGAAACTGACTGCTGAACCCGGCACGGCCCAGGCACTCGCCCAGGCCCCGGCGCCGCCAGGCCCAGCCCCAGAGCCAAGCCCAGACCCAGACCCAGCCGCAGACCCAGCCGCAGACCCAGACCCAGAGCCAGCCCCGGCAATCGCCGGGCGCGCCAGGGAATTGTGCCTAAACACTAGAAACTAATTGAAGTCCCAGCAAGACACGAAGGAGAAAACCATGAGCAAGATTTATGCCGATGCCTCCCAGATCACCGGTAACACGCCGCTGGTGCGGATCAACCGGCTGACGAAGGACTTGGCCAAGGGGGCGCAGGTCCTTGGGAAACTGGAGTTCTATAACCCGGCTGGGTCCGTCAAGGACCGGATCGGGGTCGCCATAGTAGATGCGGCCGAACGGGCGGGTGCGCTGCGGCCGGGCGGCACAATTGTTGAAGGCACCTCGGGTAATACGGGGATCGCACTGGCTTTCGTGGGCGCTGCCCGCGGCTACCACGTGGTGCTGACAATGCCCGAATCGATGTCCAAGGAACGCCGTGCGCTGCTGCGGGCCTTCGGCGCCGAGTTGGTCCTGACCCCAGCTTCGGAGGGGATGAAGGGCGCTGTCGCCGCTGCGGAAAAGATCGCCGCCGAACGCCCGGGCGCCGTCCTGGCCCGCCAGTTCGAGAACGAAGCGAATCCAGAAATCCACCGCCGCACCACGGCTGAGGAGATCTGGGCGGATACGGACGGACTGGTCGATGTGGTGGTTGGTGGGGTCGGCACGGGCGGGACCATCACCGGGGTTGGACAGGTCATCAAGGCCCGCAGGCCGTCCCTCAAGGTGATCGCGGTAGAGCCGGCAGAATCGCCGCTCTTGTCTGAGGGCAAGGCCGGCCCCCACAAGATCCAGGGGATTGGCGCGAACTTTGTACCCGAAGTGCTCGACACGCAAATCTACGACGAGGTCATCCGGATAGCCTCGGATGACGCCATCGCCACCGCCCGAGCCGCCGCAACAGAAGAAGGTTTGCTTATCGGGATCTCCTCGGGTGCGGCGCTGGCAGCCGCCATTGAATACGCTCAGCGGCCTGAAGCGGCTGGTCAGGTCATTGTGACAATCATCCCGGACTTCGGTGAACGTTACCTGACAACGGTGTTGTACTCCGACCTGCTGGACTGACCACAGGTCGGTGACCTGGGCGGTACGGGCAATAATTGTGTCCATGGGAACACCGCTTCCGTTGACGCTCTGCGGGGCCAAGCGTTTTTGGGCACTGCTGCGCGAGGATCTCGCCACGGCGCAGCGCTTGGACCCCGCAGCCCGCACCAAGATCGAGGTGGCGCTCGCCTACCCGGGCGTTCACGCCCTGTGGGTCCACCGCCTGACGCACCGCCTGTGGCGCGAGCCGCTCTTCAGATTACCGGCCCGCTTGATTTCGCAGTTCGCGCGGTTTTGGACCGGCGTCGAGATCCATCCCGGCGCGCAGTTGGGCCGGCGGCTGTTCATTGACCACGGCATGGGCGTGGTGATTGGGGAGACCACCGAAGTGGGCGATGACGTGCTCCTCTTCCACGGCGTCACCCTCGGTGGGCGCTCCATGGTCAAAGGCAAACGGCACCCCACGATCGGCAACAACGTCACGGTGGGTGCAGGCGCCAAGGTGCTCGGTCCCATCCAGGTGGGCGATGGCGCCCGGATCGGCGCCAATTCGGTGGTGGTGCACGATGTCGCCCCTGCCGGCGTCGTTGTCGGCGTCCCGGGCAAGGCTCGCCGCGTCAAAGCCCGCGACCAAGGCCTCCTGGAGGACGCCGCCCTCTGGATCTAGGGGCACGCCGGTACTGCGTTCGCCTGGACCGGCGGCGGGCGCGGCCGGAGGCTTGTCGGATGCTGCGGCTGGGGCGGCGGCGGGCGGCATCGGGCGCGGGGGAGGATTGTCCCGGCCTGACCGGCCATCCTCGCCGCCACGGGCGCCACCGCGCGGGGCGGACTCGCGGCTTACCAAATGGTGACGCGCTGATCCGGGGGCAGGTAGAGGGCGTCGCCTGGGGACACATTGAAGGTGTCGTAGAACACATCCAGGTTCGCCACCACACCGTTGCAACGGAATTGCGCAGGCGAGTGCGGATCAACGGCCAGGAGCGTTTCCGCTAGCTGTGGCCTGGTCTTTTGCCGCCAGCATTGCGCCCAGCCATAGAAGAACCGTTCAGCAGCTGTAAGGCCTTCGATCACGGGGCCGTCCAACAGCCCGTCGCGTTCCAAGGCGATGCGGTAGGCCTGCCAAGCGATCGCGAGTCCACCCAGGTCACCGATGTTTTCGCCAATGGTCAACGCTCCGTTGATGTGGCGCGGTCCGTCCGGCAGATCGAGTTCGAACGCATCGTATTGGGCTATCAGCGCTTTGGTGCGTTCTTCGAACGCAGCCCGGTCGGCGTCCGTCCACCAGTCGATCAGGCGGCCTGCTCCGTCATATTTCGAGCCCTGATCATCGAAGCCGTGGCCAATCTCGTGCCCAATGACGCCACCTATCCCGCCATAAGTGGCCGCAGGATCCGCTGTCGCCACGAAGAACGGGGGTTGGAGGATCGCCGCCGGGAAAACAATCTCATTCATTCCCGGATTGTAATAGGCGTTGACAGTTTGTGGGGTCATGAACCATTCTTCGCGGTCTACCGGACCCGCCAGTTTCCGCAGTTCTCGATCCGTTTCAAAGGACGCAGCAGCGCGCGCGTTACCGATCAAATCCAGCGGGTCCAGACGCAGTGCTGAATAGTCGCGCCATTTGTTCGGGTAACCGATTTTCGGGGTGAATTGTTCGAGTTTTTCCAGGGCGCGTTGTTTGGTTTCATCACCCAACCAAGTCAGGGCCTTGATCGACCGGCGGTAAGCTTCGATCAGGTCCGCCACCAGCTGTTCCATTCGGGCCTTGTTTTCAGGTGGGAAATGGCGTTCTACATAAACCCGGCCAACGGCTTCACCGAGGACGGAACCGACCAGCCCAACTCCTCGTTTCCACCGGTCACGGAGTTTCTCGCTACCGTTGAGCACCCGTCCGTAGAAGTCGAAGGATGCTTGGACAATTGCGTCTGGCCCCAGGGCGGAGCGGGCCTGGATCACCCGCCAAGTGGCCCACAGTTTCCAGTCATCTAGGGGTACGTCACGCCACGCCACCGCCAACTCTTCTAAGAATGACGGCTCCATTACGACTAGAGCGCTCCAGTCGATGCCCGGATCGGCCGGGCCGGTAAGTGCGGATCGCCATTCTTCCCACGGGAATCCTGGCGCCAATGTGCGCAGGCCGGTGAAGTCCATCGGATTGTAGGTCGCGGTCGCATCCCGGTCCTTGACGACATCCCAATGCGCTGCGGCCAGGCGCGCTTCCAGCGCGAAGATCTTGTCTGCGGCCTCGGCTGGGGAGGTGTGCACGGTGGTGAGGCGGTCGGCATCGTGCAGGGCATCTTGTACTAATGCGAACATATGTATGATATGGGCGCGGTAGGCTTCGCGGACCTTGGCGTGCTGATCCTCGCGGTAATACGCCTCATCCGGCAGGCCCAACCCGCCCTGGTGCAGGTTCAGCACGTAGCGGTTCGGGGCGGCCGGGTCCGTGTCCACGAACAGGCCGATGGCGCCGTCGATCCCGCCTCGTCCCAGCGTCCCGGACACCCTGGCCAGCGCTTCGGCGCCGGGCGCTCGTTCGATCTGGTCCAGTTCCGGCAGGATCGGGGCGAGCCCGAGCGCCTCGACCCGCGCTTCATCCATGAACGAGGTGTAGAGCGCACCGATCAGGGAGTCCGGCGGCTGCGATTCGATAATTTCCCGCGTCTCCACCTCCGCCCGGTCCGCCAGTTCGCGGATCGCGCCGTCCGACCCGCGGTCCGCCGGGATCTGGAACGAGTCCAACCATTTGCCGTTGACGTGCCCGTATAGGTCATCTTGGACGCGCCGCCCCGAATCGAAATACTCCCGCACAATGCCTGAATTAGCCATTCGTCCACCCTACGGGACCGCCCGGCGCCCGATGACGTGCCCCCCCGAACCAGCCCCAGTTTCGGCCGCGCTGATGGTCGCGCCAGGCGGCGGGTTTGGGGTGCCTGCAGGGCGGGGGCCTCGCGCTGGTGGGTGGCGCTGGGCGGTGAGGGAAGGCGCTTAGCGGATTGGACGGCATCGGCGAGAGGTCCTCAAGGCGGAGACCGCATGGCGATACACGTACCTGCGGGGGAGGAGCGGGCCTCGGGGAAGCGCCACAATACACACGGAGCCCCTGGGGTGGCGGACCGCCCGGCCACCTGGCGGATTCACCGGCGGGTCGGTCACATCACAGATGTTCGAAGAGCTATTCTGGTCGCGGCGGTCTGCGGCCCTAGGGGACTCCACACACGGCCGGAGGTACCGGACCGTCGAGGGAAGGGGAGTGACCAGCGGATGGGCTCTAAGCCAAGGTTGGGAATGTGGCGTGCTTCGCTGCCGATCGTTGTTGGTGTGCTAGGTCTTGGCCTGGTGGCTTTTAGTTTCTTGTTGCCGAGCCAGGCGATGGATCAGGCCACCCCGGCCCCGGAAGTCACCGACACGGTGGCGGCGGACTTGGAAGTGACGAAAGCGGCGCCACCCAGTGCATTGCCGGAACCGCCGCAGCCGACGCCTGGAGGGCCGGGCGGCATCGACTGCGGGCAGGTGGCATGTGTAGCACTGACGTTCGACGACGGGCCCTCGGCGAATTCGGATGCGCTGCTGGACAAGCTGGCTGAACTGGGCGTTAGGGCGACCTTCTTCAACACGGGCCGGAACACGGAGCTGCGGCCGGACCAGGTTGCGCGGCAGGTGGCGGACGGCCACGCGCTGGGGGGTCACTCGTGGAACCATGCGGACATGCGCAAGCGGTCGGCGGCAGAGGCCTGCGCCGATGCCGACCGTACAGCCGCCGCTATCAAGGCCGCGAGCGGGGTTGACACCATCCTGGTGCGGCCGCCGTATGGGAGTTGGAATGATTCGGTTCTGGCAGCCTGCACCGGCAAGGCGTTCATCTTGTGGAACGTGGATACTGAGGACTGGTCCTCGCATGATCCGGCCAAGATCGCTGATCATGCCATCAATGATGCGAAGCCGGGCTCGATCATCTTGATGCATGACACCGTCGCTGAAACCGCTCAAGCCCTGCCCGAAATAGTTGCTGGACTCAAAGCCAAAGGTTACGAATTGGTCACAATCCCTGAGTTGTTCAACGAGCCGATCGGCCCTGGCCAAGCAATCTATTCGGGCCTGCACCCGTAAGGCGGCCTCCGTCCATCGGCAAGCCGAGCCGGGCCGAGCCGAACTCCGAGCCTGTCGGTTGGTCATAACTGCGGGTAACGTCGGTTTTTGGCTGTTACCCGCAGTTGTGACCACTGACCTGGCCGGGTCGATCCGTCTGGTTTTGTGTTTGTGCAGGTGGCGGATATGTGGCTAGGCCGCGCCCCGCGCGACTAGGAACGGAGCAGTCACCTGCAGGACGTTGGCGCGGCCAGTGAGGCTGGTCCGATGTGGTCGCGCCAGAGTTCGTCAGTCATTTCAAGCAACCGGACAATGCCGTGCCTCGGGTTGCGGGCAAAACTCCGTGGCGCACGGCCAGCCCGAACGCCAGCTACATGACGGCTTTGGCTTGGCGGGCCTTGTTGCCAGGCGATACGCCCGGCAAGATGTCGGGATGCCGGGATTTGAACCCGGGGCCCCCTGGCTGATTCGACCATTCTTAGGTCGCCTGCGGTCGGCTCCGGTGAACGCCCGTTTCCTGGGTTGACCAGGGAGAACGGATGATCTCCACTTGCGATCATAGCGGGTTGGCTCGGGTTGGCGGCGGGTGATTCCGCTGGGTAAGCGCTGGGCCGGGCGTTATGCCTCAGAGAGGTAGTGCGGCTCGTAGGCGGGGAGGAT
>JAITJY010000331.1 GCA_031278675.1 Bifidobacteriaceae bacterium | reverse complement strand
CCGTGGCCGCCGCCGGTGTAGCGCTCTGGCTCCGCGCACCGTTCATTGTGGTGGTGATCCTGGCCGCAGCAGTGGCTGCGGGACTGCGGGCTTTAGGCTGGGGCTGACCAGCTCCAACGCAAATTAAGAAACTCAATGGTTGCATAAACTCGCGCACAGGGCACCCACTAGGTTAGGCTTTCCTTGCCCATCGGCCGCGAGACCCGCGGCCTTAGCTCAGGAGGCTGACTTGATCCGCAAGACGCTGCTGGCGCTGCTAGCAGGAGCCGCCGCCATCGTCGCCGCGATTGGCCCGCTGGCGGCAGGCGCCGCCCACGCCGCCACCGACACCTGGGGCGACGTAGTCGAAGAAATGACGGAAGTCCTCGAAGACGGCTATACCCAGTACCTGGACGGCGCGGTCAAAGAAGCCAAAGCCCAGGTCGATGTCGCCTACTACACCTACTACGAAGCCCTCGGTTTCGAGAAGGTCGTCATGGCGCACATCTCAGGCAAGAGCGCCTCCCAGGCCGAATACGAGTTTGGACTGATCAAGAAGGAAATGGATAACGGCGACGATGCCGCCGTCCGCGCCCACACCGACGCCCTTGAGGCGATCCTCCAAGAACAGGCCGCCGAACTCGACGGCGCGGGGGAGTCCGCTGCGGGCACATTCATCGAGTCGCTGGTGGTGATCCTGCGCGAAGGCTTCGAGGCGATCCTGGTGTTGGGTGCGATCATCGCGTACCTGATCAAATCCGGGAACCGCGACTCGCTGCGGGTGGTTTACGGCGGCGCGATCCTGGCTTTGGTGGCCAGCGCGGCCCTAGCGGTAGCGATCAAGTTCGCGACTGCGGCCCTCGGGGGCGCCAACCAAGAGATCATTGAGGGTGTCACGGTGCTGATCGCGGCGGTGATGCTGATATGGGTGTCTAACTGGATACTGGGCAAGTCGGAGGCTGGCGCCTGGGCGCGCTACATCAAAGCCAAAACGGAAGCTTCACTGAGCCGGGGTTCGGTCTACTCGCTGGCGGCGGTCGCCTTCCTCGCAGTGTTCCGCGAAGGCGCGGAGACCATCCTCTTGTATCAGGCTCTCGCCTCCCGCGCGGAATCCACCCAAAATATGCTTTGGGTGGGCCTCGGGGTTGGCGCGGTCGCGCTGGTGGCGGTCTACCTGGCGATCCGCTACCTGTCGATCCGCATCCCGATCCGCCCGTTCTTCCTCGGCACTTCGGTGATCCTCGCCGTCTTGGCGTTCAGCTTCGCGGGTTCCGGCATCAAGGAACTCCAAGAAGGCGGCGTGGTGCCGATCACGCAGGTCACGTGGGCTCCTACCATCGATTTGCTCGGCATCTATCCGGCGGCCCAGACCCTCGGTGCGCAGGCCTTGGTCCTGGTCATCATGGTGGGGTTGTCGGTTTGGGCCCTGCGCCGCGCCCGCCGTTCACGCCCGTTGCCCGATGCCGTCCCCACCGTCCCAGCCCCTAACCAGCCCATCCAACTCGACCAGCTAAGCATTTCAGCAAGCATTTCAGCGCGCCAGAGCCGCCCAGGCGGCTCGGATGGCCCCAACCCCAACCAGATGATGGAGAAACAATGACAATTCGCATGAATCTACAAGACACCCCTCGACGCTTCCCTCTGGCCGGCCTGGTGGCCGGTGTGGCGGGCCTCGCGTTGGCGTTCGCCCTGGGCGGCTGCAACTCGGATGACGAAGACGGTTCCGCCGCACCGGCCCCGGGCGAGGATGCGGGCTTCGAGGAGTTCCCGATCGGTGATACTCAGAGCGTTGGCCCGCTGGAGGTGGCCGGCGTCTACTTCCAACCGGTCGATATGGAACCCGCCGGCATGGGCTTGGCCGCTGCCGAATCGGACTTCCACATCGAGGCTGACATCGCCGCCGGCGAGAATGATCTGGGCTACGGCGTGGGTGATTTCGTACCGAATCTGACGGTCGATTACACCATCGCGACCGAAGACGGCAACGTGGTCTCGGAGGGGACGTTCATGCCGATGAACGCCTCGGATGGGCCGCACTACGGCGCCAATGTGGCGCTGAAAGAAGCGGGCACGTACAAGGTGACGTTCTCGATCGAGTCACCGGAAACCAACGGCCATCTCCTGCACGTCGACAAGGAAACCGGCGTGGAGGGCAGGTTCTGGACAGAACCGTTGGTGGTCGAATGGACCTGGGACTACGTACCACGCGAGTGGTGAGACACTCGCTACGCCGGCGGTCGGGGCACCAGCCAATGCTCCGGCCGCCCCCGGCAAGGGGCTAGCGTTCTGTCGCACTTGACGGGAGCGGGCGGTACGCCTTTTGGGCTGATCCCGCGCCATCCCTCCTTGATGTGCGACAGGCCAGCGGGCCCACCGTCCCGCAGCGGACTGGCTCGGAACCGGTCCGCGCCGGGCGGTGGACCCAAACCCTTGGGGCCACCTGGGCCGGGCAGTTGCTGCGGCTAACTTGGGGGTTGAAGGGACACTTCCTCCAAGGTTAGAGCCGCAGACGCTGCCCGGCCACCATTCCTACGATTATTCAGGAGAGTTTGAATCTAGTGCTTGGACAGTTCATCGCAGTGATCCAAGGCCTGGCGCCAACGGCGCTGGTCCTGGCTGTATTGGTCGTAACTGGCCGGGCACTGGCGAAGACCGCCGCTGATCCCGCCCACCCCGTTTCCGCCAAGAATGGTGGGCGCAGCGGTCCCCGGGTCGCCCTGAGGCCCGCGGCTTGGGGGAGCGGCGCCGGCGCGCTGGCCGGCGCCGCTCTGGCGGCCTTGCGTGAATCAGCGCTGTTGTTGGAACGCGAAACGATTGCCGCTTGGACGGCTGGGGCGGTGATCGCCGCGCTGGCGACGCTGATCGTGGCCACTTGGCTCGCCAAGTCTAGGGCGCCGCTACCGGCGCCGCCCCGGGTGGTGGCGGTCTGGAACTGGAGTTCGGCTCTGGTCGCGGCGCTGTTGTTGGTGCGCGCGCTGCCTTCGGTCTTCTTGCAGTTCACCAGCTTCGTGGTGCCTGGCGAGCCAGTTTGGTCAACGGACGCTGCTTTGCGGGTGGTCGGCTTCTTGGGCGGGGCTACGTTGGTCGGCTTGGCGGCATCGGCGCTGGTAAGAGCGTCACAGGGGGCGGACGTACGCGTCGCGCGGGCAACCTTGTACGCGGCGGGGGGCCTGGCGGCCCTGAGCGCGGCGATCAACTTGATCCAGATCGCCACCGCGCGGCAGTTGATCTCCTTGCCCCGGGGCGCTTTCAAGGTCCTGGTCTGGGCAATCAACCACCAGACGGTGACGTTGGCGGCCGTCGCGGCCGTGGGGCTGATCCTGCCGCTGAGCATGCTCCGGTCCAATCTGCGCCGCTCCGTCAACGAACCTAATCCGGCTGCGGCGCGCCTGGTCAAGGCAACCAAGCGGCGGCGTTTGCGCTACGCGCTGGCGACATCTGGCGCGTATGTGGCACTAGGGTTAGCGCTAACGGTAGGCGTTGCCTTAGATCAACGCGAGGTGGAACTCTCCCCCCCGGAGCCGTATGAACTGGCTGGTACGGTGGCCTTGGTGCCGCTCTCATTGGTGGATGACGGCCACCTCCACCGCTTCGCCTACACCACCGAAGATGGCACGGTGGTCCGGTTCATTGTGATCAAGAAGAACGGCGTCGCCTACGGCGTGGGCCTGGATGCCTGCGAGGTTTGCGGAGCCACCGGCTATTACGAACGCGACGGCAAGATTGTCTGCCGCTTGTGCGATGTGATCATGAACATCGCTACCATTGGCTTCAAAGGCGGCTGCAACCCAATTCCGCTGGAATACACGCTCGATGGCGGCAACTTGCTGGTCCAAACGGCTGATCTTGAAGCAGCCGCCTCAATTTTCGCATAGAGGCAGCATGTTTTTCAGAATGGTTCGGGGGGCCTTGGCGCGGGGGCGCACGGGGCGCACCATGATCGCCGCCACCACGGCCTTGGGGGCCGCCGTCGCGACAGCCATGCTGGGCGTCATGTTCGATGTCGGCGACAAGGTCAATCAGGAACTCAAGACCTATGGGGCGAATATTGTGGTCCAGGGGCGTGGCGCGGCTGTCCTCGACGACCTCTACCAGATGGACAATGGCAGTTCGGCTGGCCGCACTCCCCTGGCGGAAGCGGATATCCCTAATATCAAGACCATTTTTTGGGCGTTCAATATTGTTGATTTTGCGCCGTTCTTGAACACTACGGCGAGGCTGGAGGCCGGGCAGTCGGCCGGCGAGGCGCCGGCCGGGGCGACGGCAGACGTATCAGTGCTGGGCACCTGGTTCGCCCATGAGCTGGATCTGCCGACCGGTGAACACGCCATGGCTGGGATACTGGGTCTCCGCGCCTGGTGGGAAGTTGAAGGCGGGTGGATTGCCGACGGAGATACCGATCTCGCCATGGTTGGGGTAGACCTAGCGGAAAAACTCGGCCTGGAACTGGGCGACGAATTCACTTTGGCTGGGACGGCGGGCCGAACAAGCCTCCGGGTCGCAGGAATCTTGTCTTCAGCAGCAGATGAGGACCAGGCTGTGGTGGTTCCTTTAGCTACGGCGCAAGACCTCGCCGGCCGCGCCGGCGAGGTAGACCAGGTTGAAGTCAGCGCGTTGACCACACCGGACAATGATCTGGCCCGCAAGGCCGCCCGCAATCCGCGGGCGCTGACCATTTCTGAATGGGAAACCTGGTATTGCACCGCCTATGTGTCTTCGATTGCGTACCAGATTGAGGAAGCTATCCCGGACGCCGTGGCGAAGCCGGTGCGCGCCGTCACCGAGTCTTCGGGGTCCATCTTAGAAAAGACATCGCTCCTGATGCTGCTGGTCACAGCCCTGAGCCTGGTTGCTTCAGCGCTGGCGATCGCGAACCTGGTGACCGCCAGTGTGATTGAACGCGCCCCTCAAATTGGGCTCCTCAAGGCGGTCGGGGCCTCAGATGCGTCGGTGCTGCGCCTGGTGTTGACCGAACTGAGCGTCATTGCCCTGGTCGGAGGGCTCGTGGGATATGGTCTCGGGTTGGGCTTCGGCCAGATTGTCGGCTTGACGGTGTTCGGGTCCACCATTGCGGTCCGGCCGATCGTGGCGGGCCTGGTCGGCGTGCTGGTCTTGTTGGTGGTGCTCGGCGGTTCGCTGCCTTCGATCCGGATGCTGTTGCGCTTGCGCCCGGCCGATGTGTTGCACGGGCGGTGACCAAGGTGCCGAACCAACCCATAAGGCCCAAGAAGTTCAATAGGCCCGAGGAACCCAAGGGGCTCGGAGAGATCGAGGAGCCCAAGAAACCCAAGAAACCCACGAAGCTCGGAGAGCCCCAGGAACTCGAGGAGCCCAAGAAGCCCCAGAAGCTCAAGAAGCTCGAGGAGCCCAAGAAGCCCCAGAAGCCCAAGGAGCTCGGGGAGCCCAAGAAGCCCCTGCGCGGTCGGCGCGCCATGTTTGCTCGCATGGTGGCCCGTTCCTTGACCCGGCGCCGGTCGCGGGTCGCTATCGCGATCTCGGCGGTCGCCATCGGCGCTACCACATTGTTCGCGTTGGCGACGATCGCCACCGACATTCCGCGCCAGATGACCCGGGAGATGCGCGCCTATGGCGGCAACCTGCTGGTGCTGCCCGCCGAGGGCCAAACCGCGATTGATCAGGCCGTCTTGGCCGAGGTTGACGCGGTGGTCGGCGCCGCCGATCTGGTGGGCGCCGCGCCCTACCGCTATCAGACGGTCCGCCTCAACGAACAGCCCTACCTGGCGGCCGGCACCGACCTCGCCGCAGTGCGCGCGGTCAGCCCCTATTGGCACGTCGAGGGTGACTGGCCCGCCCGCGCCGGCGAGATCCTGGTGGGCCGCGATATTGCCGACTGGATCGGTTTGGAGGTCGGCGCCAACGTCGAGTTGGTCACCGCCGCGCCGGCAGAAGATGCCAACGCTTCCGGCCCAGTGGACGATGCCGCTACCGACGCGACGAACAATCCCGCCGGTACCAGCCCCACCGGCCAAGCAGACGGCTCCGGGACTGCGGGCGAAGCGGACGGCATCGACGCAGCGGACGGCGGCGCAGCCGAGGCGGACGGCAGCGACACCGCAGACCGGGCAGGAGGCTCCGGCGCTACCGACGAGGCGGACGGCGGCACCGCAGACGGTTCTGGCGCTACCGACGCAGCGGACGGCATCGACGCTGGGGATGACGTGGAGGTCAGTGCTGAACTGGCCGGGACTTTCACTGTGGTGGG
>JAITJY010000262.1 GCA_031278675.1 Bifidobacteriaceae bacterium | reverse complement strand
CGACCTGCGGGCTTTCGACCAGGCCGAGAGCCGGCGCCAGGAGCGGGCGATGTCTGAGTTGACCGCGCTTGAGAATGAGCTCGGGCTGTTCGAGTGACCGAACCGGAGTTCCCCCGCGCGGCTCCGGCGCACACAGTCCTGGCGGACGCCAACGTTCTCTATTCCCGGGGGCTGCGCGACTACCTGCTCTACACCGCCACCCTCAGGGTCATCACCGTCAACTGGTCTGGGGCCATTCTTGATGACGTTGCTAAGCACATGGTCGCGAACATCGCCGGATTCACAGCTCAGCGCGCCCACTACCTAGTCGCCAAGATGACTGAGGCGTTCCCCGTCGCCGCAGTCGAACCCGGCCCCGAGGAATACGACCTCCTTGAGGGGTGCCCTCTGCCCGACGAGGATGACCGCGAGGTTATCGCCGCCGCCGTGGCGGCTGGCGCCGATTTGATTTGCACGAACAACACCGCTCACTTTCCTCAGTCAGTTCTCGCGGGAATCGGTCTGGAAGCGATCACGCCAGACCGTCTGTTCTCCCGCCTTTTCGCGGTGCGGGAAGACGCGATGCTTCAAGTGCACGCCATGAGCGTCCAGCGGTTCCCCGGAGCCACACACGCGACTACCATCGCGGCGCTCCGCCGAGCCCAGGCTCCCCACACGGCCGCTCTGGTGGCCTCTCTCACGGGGGCCGCTGCCGACGATTGAACAACTGGGACACGCAACCCGGCATGGTGTCCATTTACTGACATTAGCCTCTTGCCGGAACAGGTGACAGGAGGCAGAGCGGCTACGGACGCCAGAGTTTGTCCACGCTCAGCAAGACCGCCCCCTCACCAGATTCAACGGCCCTAACTACGCCCGAGAAGCGCGCTTGCGCCTCCGCGATCGACAAACTCATCATGGCGAACGCCCCATCGCTTCTCTTGGATTCTCTAATACCCTGGTGGAGCCACCGCACCATCTCCTACCAACTCGGCTAACCGCCAAATCCCTGCATGGAAACCCGCGTTGGCCAGCCAGTTCAGGGCGGTTCAGGCCAGTTCAGGACACCCCAGCCCAGCCCAGATCAGCCCAGATCAGCGCAGATCACGCCGGGGGCAGGGCCGCGCGGGCAGCCTGGGCCGCTTCTGCCACAATCTCTCGCATCGCCGCAGCGGCGCCAGCCGCATCGCCCGCACTGACAGCCGCAGCCACGTCGCCGTGCAACCGCACCGCCCGAGCGTCAGCTAGCTGCGGCATCAGCCCGCCCGCAGTGCGGCCACGTAGGACCGCCTCGACGGATGGACCGAGTGCCGCGAACATCGGGTTGCCGCTCGCGGTGAGCAGGGTCCGGTGGAACACGACATCGGCGGCCAGATAATCCGGCCCATCCGCCGCCCGAGAGTACTTCACCAGCCCGATCGCCGCTTCGGTCAGGGCTGCCCAGTGCTCGGGCGTGGATCGCTGCGCCGCCAAGGCTGCCGCCGCCGGCTCCAGCGCGGACCGGACCTCGGCGATCCACTGGATCTGCGCGGCCACGTTCGTCGACGCCAGTTGCCAGCCGATGACCAGCGGATCGAACGCATTCCACTGCTCGCTTGGCGCCACCACCGCGCCCAGTTTGCGCCGCACCTCGACCAGCCCCAGCGCCTCCAGCACCCGGGTCGCCTCCCGCGCCACCGTCCGCGACGCGCTAACCCCGGTCACCGCATCACCCAGCGCGACGCGCGCGCCCACCGGGTAGTCGCCCTGCACAATCGCCAGGCCCCAGCGGTCGAGGACCTGCTCGTGTAGCGAGTTCCGTAGCAGCATAGGACAAGTATCCCATATTAAGGCCAAACCCCCTAGTACGATGCCGTCTCCCCGCCTTCCAGCCCAACACGCCATACGCTAAACATAGAATGTTGTGTTATGTACGCCATATCTGCTACGATCTCCGATTAGGTCATCCAAGCGACGATGGCGGGCTCTCCGCCAACAGGACCGGCGGGGGCGTGTGGCTGAACGGCGGCAGGCTGCCGACGGGAGGTGCGGCGTTGGCGGGGAGCACGGCATCGGGCGTGGCGCGGCGATGCGCCGCGAGCCGAGACCAACCGGCACCCCAAGGGGGCGGGGCCGCCCGGCGCGTGACAATGACCTGGGCGCTCTGTTACATACTGGACAGGGCGGAAAACACCGAATAGGGAGGACACCGATGTTCGCCGAGCCCGAACTGCCCATGTACTTGTCTTTGCACCTGTCTAATAGCCCACTCGCCGCCGCCGGCGAAGCGACCAGTTTGGATCAGGGACGCCTGATCGCCTCGGCGCTGATCGGGATCGCCATTTTGGTGGTGGCGATCACCTGGGCCAAGATTCATCCATTCATCGCGCTGGTGATATCCGGCCTGATCATTGGGATCGGGGCGGGTTATGGGGCGCTGGCCACGGTCAACTCGTTCGCTGACAGCTTCGGCAAGACCATGGCGTCCGTCGGGATACTGGTGGGATTGGGCGCCATGTTCGGCAAACTTCTGGCGGATTCCGGCGGCGCCGACCGAATAGTGCGCACCTTGGTGGCACATTCCTCGCCGCGGTCACTGCCGTGGACAATGGCGCTGGTCGGAGCCCTGATTGGGCTGCCCATGTTCTTTGAGGTGGGTCTGGTGCTGCTGATTCCAGTGATCTTGTTGGTGGCGCGCCGCGCCAATCTGCCCCTGATGCGGATCGCCATTCCGACGCTCGCCGGCCTGTCTGCCATGCATGGACTGGTCCCGCCCCACCCCGGTCCCCTCGCCGCTCTGGCCAACTTCCCGAACGCGAATCTGGGCATCACGTTGATGCTTGGCGTGCTCGTCGCTATTCCTACGGTGATCATTTCTGGCCCACTGTTTTCCCATCTCGCCGCCAAATGGGTGCCCGTCGGCGTGCCCGCCGCAATGGATGCGCTGATCGGTTCCGCCGCGTCACCCACCGCTCCCGCCCAGCCGGGCTCGCCCGCAGGCCCCGCAGCCGCTTCCGCCGCAGGCCGGGTGGGCGCTGGTGTGGCGGCGGGATCGGGCGGTCAGGCCGCCGACTCTGTCGCCGCTGCGGGCCGGGTGGGCGGTGGTGTGGCGGCGGGATCGGGCGGTCAAGCATTGCCTGCCGATCCCGAGTCCGGCGGGCCGTCCTTCGCGGCAGCGGTCTTTTGTGTGCTGCTGCCGGTGGTGTTGATGCTGGCCAACGCGGTCTACGAGATCGTTGTCCAAGACGGCGCGCCCGGCGGCGCGGCCTGGCTCGGGAGCTTCTTGGCGTTCGTCGGCGCGCCCACGGTGGCGCTCGCGATCGGGCTGTTGGTCGCCATGGCGGTGTTGGGACGCGGCGGGCGGATGCCGTGGAGCAAAGTCAACGCTTCGACTGGTGCGGGCCTTCCCGCGATCGCCGCGATCATCTTGATAGTCGGGGCCGGCGGTGGCCTCAAAGGTGTGCTGGTGGACACCGGAATTGGGCAGGTGATTGCAGACTATGTGCAAGGTTCGGCCATTCCGTTGACACTGCTGGCCTGGTTGGTGGCGGTCATTGTGCGAATTGCCACCGGGTCTGCGACCGTTTCTATTGTGACTACTTCCGGGATCCTGGCGCCTGCGGCAGCGGGACTAGGGTCGGTCGAAGTCGCATTGTTGGTCCTGGCGATCGGGGCGGGGTCGGTGTTCTTGTCGCACGTCAACGACGCAGGCTTCTGGCTCGTCAAGGAATACATGGGCGTGAGCGTGGGCGAGAACTTCAAGACCTGGTCGTTGCTGGAATGCATCTTGTCGGTCACGGCGCTTGTG
>JAITJY010000245.1 GCA_031278675.1 Bifidobacteriaceae bacterium | reverse complement strand
CCCACCAGACATGGCCTTCGCCGTGAAATGAGCGGCTCGGCTCCCCTGTTGTATCTTTGACGAAGCTGCAGCGTTCGCTTAACGCTACGGCCCGCGCGGTCGCTCCCTCCAAAGAGGCTCTCGACACCCCGCTCAGCCCGCAGCCTCTCAACCACGAACCGGGGCCTGCTACCCGGCGCTCCGGCGCCTACCGGGACGGGACTCACACCCGCAAGCCTGACAGAACTTTCAGGACGCACCACTCCACCAGGTTACTAAGAGATGAGGACGATGCCGCCGAACCGGCCAGCCACGCCCGGCCCGCCACGCCCGGCCCGCCCACGCCCGGCCCGCCCACGCCCGCCCGCGCCCGGCCCGCCCACGCCTCAGAGCTGGATCGGGTTGATCAGGTCAGCCAGCACCAAGATCACCGTCATCAAGATCAGGGCGCCCACCACCACGTAGGTCAAAGGCATCAAGCGGGCCGAGTCGGCCGGGCCAGGGTTGGGCTTGCCCCGCAGGCGCGCCCAACTCCGCCGCACCCCCTCGAACAGGGCGTTGGCGACGTGACCACCGTCCAACGGGAGCAACGGCAGCAGGTTGAACAGCCACAATGCAATGTTGATAGACGCGGCGAGTTGCAGCCAGGTGGCCCAGCGCAACCGCCACGGGTCCTGGGCGGTTTCGACATATTCGGAACTCGCCAACTCCCCGGACAACCGCGCCACTCCGACCACCGACAGCGGCGAATCGACGCTCCGCTCACTGCCCTCAACCAGGCCCACCAGGGTGTTCCAGACCGAGACCGGCAGCGCCGCATACACCCCGACTGCGGCCTTGACCTGGTACCACACCACTTCCGGGGTGCGCCAGATGCTTTCCCGGATCAGTTCGGGCCGTGAGGTAATCCCAATCAGGTTGCGTTCACTCGCCGTCCCGGCGTCCACGGTCACGGGTGTCACCGGGAAGTCGAGCCGCTCCTCGCCGCGTTCTACCGTCACGGTGGCCTGGCCATTCCCCGCCCCGGAGATCGTCGCCAGCAACTCGTCCCACGTCGTGATCGGCGCGCCGTCCCAGGCCACCACCCGGTCCCCCGCTTCGATCCCCGCCTGGGCCGCCGGCCCCGGTTCGCTCCCTTCGCCGCATTCGCCGTCCACCTGGCCCTGGGCGCCGACGCAAGCGGCGACGGCATCGACCGTGGTCGATGCCCCATACCCGCCGACCCCCGCGATCGCCACCGCCACGAACACCAGCGCCAGCACCAGGTTCATGGTTGGGCCGCCCAGCATCACCACCAGCTTGCGCGGTGCCGTCAGGCGGTAAAAGGCCCGGTCCGCGACATCATCTAGCTGCCCGATGCCGTCTCCCCCACCCTCGCCGCCGTCCCCCGCGCTAGCCGCAGCGCTGTCCACGGCGCCGGCCTGCGCACCATCCCCAGAACCGGCCCGGGCGGGATCGGCGGCGGCCTGCGCACCGTCCCCAGAACCGACCCGGGCGGGATCGGCGGCGGCCTGCGCACCGTCCCCAGCGTCCGCTGCGGCCACCTCGCCACGCGCTGCGCTGCGAGCCGCCGCGATCTCTTCGCGGGTGTTCTCGCGGGCCGCCTCAGCCAGGTCGTGGAACCAACCACGCTTCGCGGCGCGACGTGAAGCAGTGGGCATATACATGCCGGTCATGCGGATATACCCGCCGAGCAGGATCCATTTGATGCCGTACTCGGTCTCGCCGACGCGGCGCGACCAAATAGTCTTCCCGAACCCAATCATGTACTGGGAAACAGGCACCTTGAACAACTTGGCGGGAACCAAGTGCCCCACCTCATGCAACGCGACCGAAATCACCAACACAACCACGAAAATCAAAATTCCAAGGACGGTCAACACCGCTCAACTCCCGTTCTTCCAATGTCTTCCGCCAAGGGCGCGGCCTGGCGCTTACCCATCAAGTTCCAGTTCTCCTCTCATCAGGCGGCGAGCCTCATACCTAGCCCAACCATCCACGGCCAACACCAACTCCAGCGTGGCCGCCGAACCGGTCGGCGGGCTCGTATCGAACCTGGCCAGCACTTCTTCTACCACGCTCGTGATCTGCAAGAACGGCAGGCGGCCTGCCAGGAATGCTTCCACGGCCGCCTCATTGGCCGCGTTCAGCACCGCGGGATGAAGATCGGAGGCAGCCAACGCCGCGCGGGCCAAATCCAGTGCAGGAAAGGTCGCATTGTCGACCGGCTCGAAAGTCCAAGCCGACGCGGCCGTCCAATCCGCCTGCGGCACTGCGTGAGGGAGCCGGTCAGGCCAACCCAGCGCCAACGCGATCGGGAGGCGCATATCCGGCTGCGAGATCTGAGCTATCACGGCACCATCGGTGAACTCGACCATCGAGTGAACCAGCGACTGCGGGTGGACCACCACATCGATCGCCTCCGGCGGCACACCGAACAACAGATGAGCCTCGACCAACTCCAGCGCCTTGTTGAACATGGTGGCCGAGTTCACCGTGACCAGCGGACCCATTGACCAGGTCGGGTGCTGCAAGGCCTGGCTGGGTGTGACATTCAGGAGTTCATCGCGTCTAAAGCCCCGGAAGGGGCCACCCGAGGCGGTCAGAATCAACCGGGAAACCTCAGCAGCCCGCCCCGCCCGCAGGCACTGCGCGATCGCAGAATGCTCCGAGTCGACTGGCACAATCTGACCTGGACGCGTGGTCGCTGCCCTGACCAACGCGCCGCCTATGACCAGCGACTCTTTGTTGGCCAAAGCCAACGTGGACCCGGCTGCAAGCGCCGCCAGCGTCGGCTCTAGGCCGGCCGCGCCGGGAATC
>JAITJY010000236.1 GCA_031278675.1 Bifidobacteriaceae bacterium | reverse complement strand
GGCGCGCCGATCACGAAGATGGTTCCCACCAGCCCGGACAGGCCGCCGGACAAGGCCATAGTTTGGAGTAATACAGTGCCCGATGCCGCGCCACCATACCGCGCAAAAAGGGCGTTATGGCCGGTCATGGCGGTTTCGTAGCCGAACACGGTGCGTTTGTTGGCGAACGCGACGGCGAGGACAACGCCGAGCACCAGGATCAGGCCCCAGTTGACGGAAGAGGTGATGACCGCCGCCACCGACCGGGCACCGAAGGTTTGGCTGATCCATTGCCCCGCTGGCGCCTGCGCCGGCGCCAGCATCGGTAGTTGCAGGTCGAATTGCCGGGTGGCGACCATTGATGAGGACGGATCTTTGAGGGGGAACCGGACCACCCAGGACGCGAAGTAGCGGGCGGGATAGGACAGCAGGAGTGATGAGATGAGCACGGGCACGCCGGGTTTGAACTGGAGCCCGGCCGAGGCCAGCCCCCACAGTGCGCCGCCGGCCGTGCCGGCCACCAGTGCCGCCATAACCACGAGTGGTGCGGGGCCCGGCAGGTAGAGCGCGGTGATGGCGCCGGCCAAAGACCCCATCACCATTTGGCCTTCCATACCAATGTTGAACACGCCGGCGCGGAAGGCGACGGCGACAGCAATGGCCATCCCGATCAGGGGAACGGCGCGCTGCAGCGTGTTGGCTAGGCCGAGCGGTGTCGCCAGCGAGCCGCGGGCCATTGCCTCATAGGCGCCGAGTGGCGAGTAGCCAGCCAAGGCGATAAAACCGGCCCCGATCAGGAACGCGGCGGCCACGGACAGTGGCACGGGCCCACTCAGTTGCCGCAGCCTGGTCTTGATGTGATTCACAACTCCGTCCCCTCGCCTGGGGGTTGCCCCGGTGGCGGCGTTCCCGCCGTGACTCCGGCCATCAGGAGACCGATCTGGTCTTCGGTGGCTTGTCCGGCGTTCAACACCGCCACGATCCGCCCTTCATACATCACGGCGATCCGGCCGCTCAGTGAGAGGATTTCGCTCAGTTCGGCACTGATCAGCAGTACCGCACCGCCACGGTCGCGGTAATCGACGAGTTGTCCGTGGATAAACTCGATTGACCCGATGTCAACCCCCCGGGTGGGTTGCTCAGCGATCAACAACGGCGCCTCGTGGGCCAGTTCGCGGGCGGCCACCAGTTTTTGGAGGTTACCGCCGGACAGGGTCCCGGCCAGGGTCTGTGGTGCGGGCACCTTGATCGAGAACTGGTCGATCAGTTTGGCTGCGAAGCTTCGCATGGCGCGCCGGGACAACAGGCGCCTGGGCCGGATCGGCGGGGCGCGGTGGTGCCCCATCGCCAGGTTTTCTGCGACGCTGGCTGGACCTGCGGCGCCCACCGACCAACGATCCTCCGGGATGTAGCTAAGACCGAGTTCGCGGCGCCGCGCCACCTTCGCGGCGGTGATGTCTTTCCCGCCCAGTTCAACCGTGCCGGTCGAGGCCTTGGCCAGACCGCTCAGCACCTGCGCCAGTTCGGCTTGTCCGTTGCCGGCCACGCCGGCCAGGCCCACAATTTCGCCTGCCCGCACCGTCAAGTCCACGCCGCGCAGGACTTCGACCCCGCGGTCGGAGCGCGCGCCCAGACCGCGCACTGCTAACACGTCAGCGCCGGGTTGCCTTGTGGGTGGACGCATCGTCAGGTCTATGGCGCGCCCCGTCATCGCGTGGGAGATCTCATCTGGGGTGGTTTTGGCGGTGTCGAGCCGCGCTACCACTTTGCCGTCCCGCAACACGGTGACGCGGTCGGAGATTTCCATCACTTCACGCAGCTTGTGGGTGATGAACACTATCGTGTGCCCTTCGGCACGCAGTTCGCGCAGCACCTTGAACAGTCCGACGGTTTCTTGTGGGGTTAGTACCGCTGTTGGTTCGTCCAGGATCAGGATCTTCGCGTCCCGGTAGAGCGCCTTGACGATCTCAGCTCGCTGGAGCACGCCGACCGGCGCATTCGCGGCTTTTGCGGCAGGGTCGAACTCCAGCCCGTAGCGCTGGCTGATCGCCCGCACCTTGGCGTTGGCCGCGCCCTGGTCTATCAGGCCGCGTCTGGTCGGTTCCTGGCGGAAAATGATGTTTTCCGCCAGGGTCATTGAGCCGAACAACTGAAATTCTTGGAACACCATCCCAATCCCGGCGGCTATGGCGTCCAGCGGCGAAGTAAAGACCCGCCGCTGGCCGCCCACGAAGATTTCGCCGCTGTCTGGCCGGTAAAGCCCCGCGAGAATCGACATCAAGATCGATTTGCCCGCGCCGTTTTCACCCATCAGAGCGTGGATTTCGCCTTCTTCGACAAAGAAGTCGACGTCATCGTCCGCCACCACCGAGGGGAAAGTCTTGGTGATGTGGCGCATCTCCACCTGATACATGCGTTTCCTTGCGGTGCGCTAGTTTAGGCCGGTTGGATCGACGGGCGTGATTTCGCCGGCTATCACCTTGTCTTTCAAGGTGGTCAAGACGGCCAGGACATCCGGGTGGTCCATCACGGTGCAAAGGGAGGCTGACGCGCCCTCATGCAACGACACAATATCCATGCCTCCCTCAGCTAGGCCATAGGAATTCACGGGGCCGGCCTCACCTTTTTGGATCTTGCCGATCAGGTCGGGAATGAGTGTGTCCATCAGCTTCAACGTGCCGTCGCCGACAGCGCCAACCTGGTCGGGGCATTGGTTGACGTCCACGCCGTAGGCGGTCACGCCAGCGGCTGCGGCGGCCTCGAATACGCCGCCGTTCGAGCCGGAGGCGACCGCGAAAATGTGGTCTGTGCCGGTGGCCGCCATAGCTGCGGCCTGTTCTTTGGCCCTGGCTGGGTCAGAGAATGGGTTCTGGCCACCAATGAACAATTGGCTGTCTTTGACTTTGGGGTTTTGTTCGGCTGATCCCTGAGCGAATGCGTCTGTGTAGCGGTGGATGAAGGGGATATCCACGGCACCGACGGAACCGGTCTGATTGGTCTTGGTCAACAGGCCGGCTTCGGCGCCGAGGAGATAGGCGGCCTCGTGTTCGCGGAATACCGCGCAGTACATGTTGGCCGGCTGGCCTTCGGCCGGGCAGTCGTCAATTAAGACGAAGGTCTGGTCTGGGTAGCGCTCCGCGAATTCTTTTGTGATATCAGTGAAGTCGAATGTGATTGTCACAATCACGTCGGGCTGTTCCTCAATGGCTGCTTCCATGTTTTGACGCATTGAGGTTTCGTCTTGGCCTTCATAGACCTTGGCTTGGCCGCCGAATTGGGCGGCGGCGGCCTCGACGCCGGTCTTGCCTGATTCGAGGAATTTATTGACGCCAATCGGGTCGTTGGTGAGGTAGATGTAGAGGGGTCCGGCCGCCGTCCCGGCGCCGGTCGCTCCCCCAGCCGCGCCGGTTGCGCCGGTCGCTTCGCCTGAGTTGCCCGTAGCGCTGCCGCCGCAGGCGGCGGTCAGGGCGAAAACTGCTAGGCCAAGGGCGGCCCAGCCTCTTCTAATTGGTCGTGATTTAGCCATTATCGGTCCTTTCTATTTGGCGGGTCTGACCCAGTGGGACATTGCCCGGGTTTTGTCCTTCGCCGAGCCGGATAATTCGCCGGTCGGTCACAATTGCGGTGATGTTGACGGCGGGGGTCACGTCGAACGCCGGGTTGTAGGCCGGGGCGGTGGCGGGTGCCCAGCGCATTTCGCCGAAGCCCCGGACTTCTGCGGGGCCGCGGTCTTCGATGGGGATGTCGGTGCCGCGCGGGCAGGCCAGGTCCACGGTCGATTCTGGTGCCACCACCAAGAATGGGACGCCGGCCACCTGGGCGCCGAGCGAGAGCGCGAAGGTGCCGACTTTGTTGGCGGTGTCGCCGTTGGCGGCGATCCGGTCCGCTCCGACCAGGACGGCGTCTGCCTGGCCGCGTTGCAGCAGGAACGGGGCTGCGCCGTCGGTGGTGAGGCTGTATGGGATGTTCAGGCGTTCTAGTTCCCAGGCGGTCAGGCGGGCACCTTGGAGGAGGGGTCTGGTTTCGAGTGGCAGGGCGCGCTCAAGTTGGCCGCGGTCGAAGATTTCTTGGATGACGCCCAGGGCGGTGCCCCGTTCGACGGCCGCGAGGGAGCCGGTGTTGCAGATGGTCATGAGCCGCAGCGGCCGCTGCTCCAAGATTTCGGCCAGTAGGTCCGCGAGCAGGTCGGCGCCCCGCACGGACATTGATTGGCAGGCCGCGATGTCTTGGTCGCGCAGCGCTAGGGCACCTTGGACGATGCCGCCGGGCCCGTCTGCCGCGCACGCCATAGCCCGCGCGACTCCCCAGGCCAGGTTGACGGCGGTGGGGCGGGCTGCGGCGATGAGGCGGGCTTGGCTGGCGAGTTCTTCGCCTGCTGCGCCGCGGGTGGCAGCTAGCGCAACGCCGAGGGCGCCGGCTATGCCGAGGGCTGGGGCGCCGCGCACGGCGAGCCTTTGGATGTCTGTGATCAACTGGTTGACCGTTTCGATGCGGCGCAGCACAAGTTGGCGCGGCAGCATAGTCTGGTCAATGAGCTGGATTGCGCCGTCGACCCAGTCGATGGTCCGTGGTCTTGCTTGGTGTGGCTGGACGCCCATGTCCGTCATCCCTAGTTGCTAGATGTCCAACAAGTATGCGAGACTCAGACTAGCGCACGTTTGCGGGCGCGGTCAAACTCTGGATTCCTACTCACCACCGAAAGCGAGCCACTGCCTTGATGCGGACATTCCTTGAGATCCTGGGCTGGGCCGGCTCCATCACTGTGGTGGCCTCACTCATGGTGAGCCGCCAACGGCAGTTCCGCTGGATGAATCTGGCCGGCTCACTGGTGGCCACGGGCTACAACGCCGCCCTGGCGATCTGGCCATTTGTGCTGATGAACGGCGCGATTGTGGTGATCGACGCCTACTGGCTGGCCCGCCTGCGCCGCGAAGCGGCGGCCCGCTCTGCGGGCCTCACCGCTACTGATCGATCCCCTGGCAGGCCCAGACCTCTCCCCAACGAAGCGTCAACACCGCCAGAACCAGGCCCGTCCCCCACCTGAACTGCGCCCCGGCTTCCCCGCCGCACTGGGGGCCGACCGGCCAGTTGGTGGGAATTTTGTGTAGGGTACAGTTTTCGGGTACAGTCCCTGATCCTGGGAGTTTCCTGGGAGCTGCTTTGAGTGTAACGCCTGGCAGATTGTGGTTGGGGTGGGTGGGCCTAGGAGGACTTGAACCTCCGACCTCTTCCTTATCAGGGAAGCGCTCTAACCGCCTGAGCTATAGGCCCTTGCCGTGCCTCGCGGCAACGCCACGCCAGACTACCCCACAATGGTAGTGGCTGGCTAAAAGAACGCCTCCGTTAGTGCTCGCGCAGAGTCACGCGGACGCCACCGACCAGGGCTGCGATGATGTTGTAGATCACCGCGAACAACGTGGAGATCAAGGTGATCACCACTACGTCCACCACTGCGATGATGGCCGCCCCGGACATGACCCGCCCCTGGGTAACGTATTGCAAAATCTCCAGCGACTCGGGCCGGTTGGCTCCGACCAGTTCCGTAATAGTGTCGTTGATCTGGGTGAACACGTGCCGGTCGTTGAGCGCCTTCCAAAAAATAAACACTGCCACAACAAACGCCACACCCAAGGCGATCGCCACCAGGAACGAAATCTTCATCACCGACAGCGGCGCAACATAGGACAAGTTCAACTTGACACGCCCAGCTTTGCGCGGCTTGGTCTTATCCTTGACCACCTCACCGGACGCCTCGACGCCACCAGGCCCAACCACGGTGGCGGCCGGTTTGACCGGTGGCCGCCGGGGGGCCGATGCCGCAGGGACCGCCTCGACTGCCACCGTACTGGTCGGTGGGGCCACCTTATGGGGCCGCCGCGGCCCATGGCTACCCGGCGTCAAGGCAGCGCCACTGTGGGTGGGATGGCTGGGCCGCGCCTCGCCATCGGCGTGCCCTACCCGTTTGACGTTGACGTGGCCTGTCGTTGGGCGCGGCTTGGTTTTCGGCCGGATGGTGGGCGGGGCATCAGCCCGCGTCCCGGCGGCGCGCTTCAATTCGGCTGATGTGTCCGTCACATCTTTCGTCACGACCTTGGCTTTGCCTCCGGCCTGACGGCGCGGCTTGGCCGGCGCGGTTGTTTTGGCCGCCGACTCGGTCTCACTGCTCATGTACTGTCACTCTCTTCGGCATGTGCGCCGTCCTGGAAGCGCCTCGCTCCACGCTACATGACGAATCGCCTAGAATCTCGGCACGCTAGGAGGATTCAACGGGCGGTTCCACCTCAGCCGCAGTCTCCTGGTTGCGGGCCACAGCTATAATTCGGTCGCCTGCCTCGGGTTTGGCGAACACCACTCCCATTGTGTCGCGGCCTTTGGCTGGGACCTCATCGACACGAGAACGCACCACCTTGCCGCCCTGCATTATCACCATGACCTCGTCTCCTGAATCCGCGATCAGCGCCCCGACCAGGTCACCGCGCTCGGTGGCCAGCTTCGCCACCTTGATCCCGAGGCCACCTCGGCCCTGGACACGGTATTCGCTGACCGGCGTCCGCTTGGCGAACCCGCCTTCGGTCACCACGAACACATCGGCACCGTCCCGCACCACATCCATCGCCAACAGTTCGTCGCCGGGCCGGAACCGCATTCCCGTGACGCCCGATGTCGCCCGGCCCATCGGCCGCAGCACCTCATCCCACGCAGTGAACCGGACCGACATTCCCTTGCGTGACACGAGTATCAAGTCCATCGTCGAGTCGACCAGCCGCGCTCCAACCACCTCGTCCGATTGACCCAGCGCATCTTCCCGCAGGTTGATGGCGATTACCCCACCTGACCTAGACGAGTCGTAATCTGCTAGACGCGTCTTTTTCACCAGGCCCCGCTTGGTCGCCAACACCAGGTATTCGGCCTGCTCATAGTCCCGCAACGCGAGTACCTCAGCGATCCGTTCGCCCGCCTGGAACGCCAACATGTTCGCGACATGCTGGCCTTTCGCATCCCGGCCGCCTTCCGGTAACTCGTAGCCTTTCGTCCGGTAGACCCGCCCAAAGTTCGTAAAAAATAGCAACCAATGGTGGGTGGTGGTAACAAAAAAGTGCTCTACTACATCGTCCTCACGTAACTGGGCGCCCTTGATGCCTTTGCCGCCGCGGCGCTGCGACCGGTACAAGTCCGTGCGGGTGCGTTTGGCGTAGCCGCCGCGCGTGATTGTCACCACAACGTCTTCTTCGGGGATCAGATCCTCGTCGGTGACCTCCCCTTCGAACGGCAAAATCCGTGTCCGGCGCTCATCACCGAAGCGGTCCACGATCCCTTGGAGTTCGGTCGAAACTATCTGGCGTTGACGTTCGGGCCGCGCCAAGATGTCCGCCAAATCAGCAATTCTCGCTTCGATCGCCGCGTGTTCATCGCTGATCTTTTGCCGCTCCAACGCCGCCAGGCGGCGGAGCTGTAGCTCTAAGATCGCATTCGCCTGGATCTCATCAATATCCAGCAACCCCATCAGCCCTTGCCGCGCGGCTTCCACCGACGCCGAAGCTCTGATCAGCGCAATTACCTCATCTAAGGCGTCCAACGCCTTCAAGTAGCCGCGCAGAATATGAGCCCTGGCCTGGGCTTCTTTCATCAAGAACGCAGTGCGCCGCTCAATGACCTCCAGTTGGTGGGTGGTCCAGTGGCGGACAAACGAGTCGAGTTTGCGGGCCCTAGGGACGCCATCGACCAACGCCAACATGTTCGCCCCGAACGTGTCCTGGAGTTGGGTTTGTTTATAAAGGTTATTCAACACCACCTTCGCCACGGCGTCGCGTTTCAGCAAAATAACCAGGCGCTGCCCGGTCCGGCCCGAAGATTCATCCCGCAGGTCTGCTATTCCTTGGAGCCGTCCATCTTTGACCAATTCGCCGATCCTGACCGCCAACCGGTCCGGGTTTACTTGATACGGCAAAGCCGTCACCACCAAAGCTGTCCGGCCGTCGATTTCTTCGACTTCGACCACCGCCCGCATAATGATTGAACCGCGGCCGGTGCGGTAGGCCTCCTTGATGCCTTTGGTGCCCAAGATCAGGGCACCGGTCGGGAAATCCGGGCCCGGAATGCGTTCAATCAACGCTTCCAACAGTTCTTCGCGGGGTGCCTCCGGGTGCTCCAAGTGCCACTGAATCCCGGCCGCCACCTCCCGCAAGTTATGCGGCGGAATATTCGTCGCCATCCCCACAGCGATCCCGGCTGAGCCGTTGACCAGCAAGTTCGGGAAGCGAGACGGTAAGACAACCGGTTCTTTGGTGCGCCCATCGTAGTTGTCCTGGAAATCGACCGTATCGCGCTCAATGTCCCGCACCATTTCTAACGCGAGCGTCGCCATCTTGCATTCGGTGTAGCGGGGCGCTGCGGCGCCATCATCCCCGGGGGAGCCGAAGTTTCCTTGGCCGTCCACCAGCGGGTAACGCAGCGACCAGTCCTGGACCAACCGCACCAGCGTGTCGTAGATCGCGGCGTCCCCGTGCGGGTGGTATTGACCCATCACGTCGCCTACCACCCGTTGGCATTTAGAAAAACCGCGGTCTGGCCTGAACCCGCCGTCATACATCGCGTAGATGACCCGCCGGTGGACCGGTTTCAGTCCGTCCCGGATATCGGGCAACGCCCGGCCCACAATGACGCTCATCGCGTAGTCTAGGTAGGACCGCCGCATTTCGGTCTGTAAGTCGACGGCCTCGATCCGGCTCTCGTCCGCTGTATTGGCCAGAGTTGTATCAGTCACTGGGTTCCTTAGTTAATCGTTCTGGTCGCTCAAATGTCGAGGAACCGGACGTCGTGGGCGTTGCGCTGAATAAAAGCTTTTCTAGACTCGACGTCCTCTCCCATCAAGATGGAGAACGTTTCTTCAACGGCGGCGGCTTCTTCCATTGTGACCTGCAACAATGTCCGCTGGGTCGGGTCCATGGTGGTCTCCCAGAGTTCCTGGTAATTCATTTCACCCAGGCCCTTGTAGCGTTGAATACCATTTTCTTTGGGTATCCGTTTACCGTCGGCAGCGCCGCGGGCCAGCATCTGGTCGCGTTCCTTGTCAGAATACGCAAATTGGTGTTCGGCGTTGGTCCATTTCAGCCGGTATAAGGGCGGCTGAGCCAGATAAACATTACCGTTTTTGATCAGTTGCGGCATGTAGCGGTACAGCAAAGTGAGCAGCAGAGTTTGGATGTGTTTACCGTCCACATCCGCGTCCGCCATCAACACAATCTTGTAATACCGGAGTTTGGCCAGGTCGAAGTCCTCCCCGATCCCCGTCCCAAAAGCGGTGATCAGGGCCTGAATTTCGGTGTTCGCCAACGCCCGGTCCAGGCGGGCTTTTTCAACGTTGAGGATTTTCCCGCGGATCGGCAAGATCGCCTGCGTCTCCGGGTTGCGTCCCCTGATCGCGCTGCCTCCAGCCGAATCACCCTCCACAATAAAGACTTCCGACTTGGACGGATCCCGGGAGGAGCAGTCCTTCAACTTGCCTGGCATCCCCCCGGATTCCAGTAGTCCTTTGCGGCGGGTCGCTTCCCTCGCCTTGCGGGCCGCCATCCGGGCCTGACCTGCCTGGATAGCCTTGCGGATAATGTCTTTCGCTTCCGCCGGATGCGAGTCGAACCAATCTCCCAGCCGTTCGTTGACCACCCGCTGAACAAATGTTTTCGCTTCGGTGTTGCCCAGCTTTGTCTTGGTCTGGCCTTCAAACTGTGGCTCTGTCAACTTGACGGAGACCACTGCGGTCAACCCTTCCCGCACGTCATCGCCCGTCAGGTTGTCATCTTTGTCTTTCAAGATGCCCTTGTCGCGCGCGTAACGGTTGACCAGGGAAGTCAGCGCCGCCCGGAAACCTTCTTCATGGGTGCCGCCGTCCGTTGTGTTGATCGTATTGGCAAACGTGTGGACCGCTTCGGAATAGGCCGTGGTCCACTGCATTGCGATTTCAGCCGAAATGGTCGCATCGGGGGCTTCGGACTCGAAATAGATCACCTGCGGATTGACCGGCTCACTCTTGCGCGCAGCGTTGAAATGCTCCACATAGTCGATCAGCCCGCGATCAAACCGGTAGACCACCGACCGGACGGTCCCTTCCTCATCCGGTCCTTCTTCCCCGGTGTCATGACTGGGCCGCTGATCGGTCAAGGAAATAGTCAGACCTTTGTTGAGGAACGCCATCTGCTGGAAGCGGAGCCGCAGAGTTTCAAAATCGAAGTCGGTTGTCTCGAAGATGTCCGGGTTGGGCCAAAACACAATCGTTGTGCCGGTTCGGCCGGTCGGCGCACCCCTTGTCATCTCCCCGACCGGCGACCCATTGTCAAATGACAGGTTCCAGACAAACCCATCGCGGTAGACCTCGGCGTCCAGCCGGCTGGACAGCGCATTGACTACCGAGACGCCCACGCCGTGCAGGCCACCGGAGACGGTGTAACCCCCGCCACCGAACTTCCCGCCGGCGTGGAGCACCGTCAGGACCAATTCGAGAGCCGATTTGCGTTCACCGGTGTGTTCCGCCACGGGGATGCCCCGGCCGTTATCTTCGACGCGCATCGCCCCATCCGGCAAGATGGTTGCTTGGATGCGGGTCGCGAACCCGGCCAGGGCCTCGTCTACCGAATTATCCACCACCTCATACACCAGATGGTGTAACCCGCGCTCCCCGGTCGAACCGATGTACATGCCGGGGCGTTTCCGTACAGCATCGAGCCCTTCGAGGACGGTGATGTCGTCGGCGTCATAATGGTCGGTCACGTCAGCATGCTTTCTTCTCACCGGGCGCGCCGAAGCAGCGTCCAAAACAGGGATCTGCGGTGACTATTCTACCTACCGCCGGACTATGTAGCGCCCCTTCCGTCCGGTTGCGGCCGGTCCAACCACTTTGATGTCCTTGACTACCCCATCACCGACCGCCTTCGCCACGGCCTGTAACATGGGCCCGGCCAGCAGTCTTATCTGGGTGGCCCACGCCGCCGAGTCGGCCCGTATGGTCAGTTCGCCTGCCTCAAACGCTTCTGGCGAACAATGTTCCGCTACATGCGAACCCACAATCCCCTCCCACCCGGCCGCGAGTGAACCAAGCGATACATCCAGGGACCAACCCTCTTGGACAACGAGTTCTTCGAATAGATCACCGACCAGTTTCGGGTCCCGCTCCGCCGACCAGGCCGCCGCTTCGGGCCGAGTTTTTTTCAGCCGCCGCTGTCCTGCCAGCACTCGTTCCAAGGCGGCTTTTTCGGCGGCCCGCCGTCCTTCCGCCCCTGCCTCACTCACCGGTTTCACCTGCCAAGACCTCACCGTTGGTCAAGTGGAACCAGGTGTTAGTCAACCCGTCCGGCACATCTTGTTGGACCGCCGCAGTGACCAGGACTTGTTCTACGCCCGCCACTAGTTCGGTGACCGCCGCCCGCCGCCCGGCGTCGAGTTCCGCGAAGACATCATCCAAGATCAGGAGCGGATCATCGCCGCCGTCGCGGCGCATCAACTCGAATGAACCCAACCGGAGGGCCAACGCCAAGCTCCACGATTCGCCGTGGGAGGCATAGCCCCGCGCCGGGAATCCGTCCAGAGCGACGGCGAGGTCTTCCCGGTGTGGTCCAACCAGCCCGGCGCCGCGTTCCAATTCCCTGGCCCGCCCCTCCGCCATCGCCGCCAACAAGGCCTGTTCGACCTGTTCAGCGGCCGGCCGCCCCGTTAGCGGCACGGTCGGTTCGTAGTTCAATGACACTTCGCCCGCCCCGGCGATCGCCCCGTAGACCCGCGCCACCTCCGGCGCCAGGTCTTCTACCAGCGCCATCCGGTTCGCTGTGAGCCGCCCGCCCAGCCGCGCCGCCGCCGAGTCCCACGCCGCCAGATCGTCTTGGGCGCCGTTGCCCGATGCCGTCCCCTTGCCCCCCAGCATCTTCAACAGCGCCGTCCGCTGGTCTTTGACTTTTTCGTAATCTGCGATCACGCCGGCTAAGGCTGGGCGCATTTGGATCAGCAACTCGTCGAGGTAGCGGCGGCGCACTTCGGGGCCGGTCTTGACCAGGGCCAAGTCCTCGGGTGTGAAAGCTACCGCCTTGACCACCCCGAGCAACGCTGCGGGCTTGACTTTCGCCCGCCCCAGTTCTGCCTTGGTGGCCTTGCCTGGCGCCAAGACCAAATTGATCAGGACCGCTCTGGCGCCCCGGACCACCTTCGCCCGGATGACGGCCTGTTCCGCTCCGCGGCGCACCAACGGCGCAGTGGCAGCTACCCGGTGGGACGCCAGTGTCGCCAGGTAAGCCACCGCCTCAACAATGTTCGTCTTACCTTGCCCGTTGCCGCCAACGAAGGTTGTCACCCCTGGTTCCAGCCGGATCACCGCTGCGCCATGTGACCTGAAGTCGGTCAGGGCCAGGTCACTCAAATACATGGCTACTTAGCCTCAATCCACAGATCCTTGCCTAGCTCGCCGCCCCAGACAAGCCCGCTGGAAGTTCCCTGGCCGCCCGGGCAGACCGCCGGGTCGCCATCGCCGGCCAGGAACACCCATCACACCCCTTTGGTGCCTCTCTGCGGCGATCATCGGTGGATCCAGGCTAGACAGTGAACCGGATCGGCACCAGCAAATACTTGTAATCCGGTACCACTTGGCCGTCCTTCTCCCCTTGGAACAACACCGGCTTGGTGGTTTGGTTGAGCGAGAGCCGCACCTGGGGCGTCCCCATCGCATTCAGTCCCTCCAACAAATAATGGGGATTGAACGCGACCGTCGTGTCTTCGCCGTCCAGTGTTGCCTCCAACACCTCCGAGGCCTGTGCGTCATCGCCGGCACCGGCGTTCAAGACGGCCTGACCTTCGGTGAATGCGATCTGAACGGGCGTGTTGCGTTCTGCCACCAACGAGACCCGGCGGACCGCTTCGATCAGTTCGGCTACCCCGATCGAGGCGCTGGAAGAAAACGAATCCGGCAACAGATTCCGTACCTGCGGATAGTCCCCGTCGATCAACAGCGAGGTGGTTTCCCGGCCGGCGGCGGCGAAACCGATGATGTCCACAATCCCGGGAGCGGTCAGGGACACCTCGATCTGTTCTGTCGGAGAAAAAGACTTCGCCACTTCGTTTAGTGTCTTGGCCCGCACCAACGCCACCCTCGAGGTCTCTGGACTGGTCGGCCGCCATTGCATCTCGCGGATGGCTAACCGGTAGCGGTCAGTGGCGAGCAGAGTCAGGTTCTCCCCTTCGATTTCTACCTTGACCCCGGTCAGGAGCGGCAGGGTCTCATCCTTGGTGGCTGCCACCGCGACCTGGCCCACCGCGTGCGCAAACGAACCAGCCGCTACCGAACCGACCACGCTGGGCAGGTGAGGGAGAGCTGGGTAGTCATCGAGCGGCATCGTCGGCAGGGTAAATGTTGAAGTTCCGCAGGTCAGCACCACTTTTGGGCCTTCTAAGCGGAACGTGGCCGGTTTGGCGGGTAACAGCTTGGCGATCTCGGCTAGTAGCTTGCCGGAGACCAGTACGTCGCCGGCGCCTTCGACATCCGCCCCGACCTGGGCTTTAGCGGATACTTCGTAGTCGAAGCTCGATAGCTGGACCGACCCAGCGGCAGCGGCGCTAGCTTTGATCCTGACGCCGGTCAGGACGGGGCTAGGGGGGCGGGCCGGCAAGGCGCGGGCAACCCAACCGACGGCATCAGCCAAGACATCTCTGTCAACCATGAACTTCATGGTGTTCCTCCGATTCGTTACTTGTGTGGCCTCTAAGACTACGCGGCCTGGAGCCGGCATGAGCGGGCTGGACCATGTTGGTTATCCACATCAATCCTCGTTAGATCTCTAAGCGTAGTAGCAGTAGAGGCTGTGGATCATGTGGAAAAGTGGTCGGTAGGCAGGTAGGGGCCAGCGGAGCAGTGTGAGTAAAAAGTGGACGGGGGTGTGGGTAACTAACGTCGGCTGTGGAGTGAGGCGAGCCAGGTGGAGAGTTTTCCACGGCCAAGGGGGGTGTTTTACATCACATTCGGCGCTTATCCACCACTATCCACAGAGTTACCCACAACTGGGCATAACTGGTGCCGAGCCGGGCTTTACTGTTCGGCGGCGCACTGCTTGATGCGGTGCGTCAGTTCGCGGACAGTGTTGAACACGACAGGGTCTTGGGGCAACTGTTTGGCGATCTTCTTCAGCGCGTTAATTACGGTGGTGTGGTCGCGGCCACCGAACTCGCGGCCGATCACCGGCAGCGACAGTTCGGTCAGCTCGCGGCACAGGTACATGGCAACGTGTCGCGGGTAGGCGAATTGGGGGCGGCGGGACGGGCCGCAAATGTCCTCGATCGTGACACTGAAATATTGCGCGGTCTGGCCAATGATCAAGGCCGGTGTGATTTCCGACTGAGAGTCCGTCACCAGGTCACGCAGGACCACTTCAGCGAGAGCTAACGTGACAGGCTGACGGTTGAGCGACGCGAAAGCCGTCACCCGGATCAGTGCGCCTTCTAGCTCGCGGACGTTCGAAGAGATCAACGATGCGATGTATTCCTGCACGTCATCGGGGGCGTCGAGGCCTTCGCGGGTGGCTTTTAGACGGAGGATAGCGATCCGCATTTCGAGGTCCGGAGCCACAATGTCCGTCAATAACCCCCATTCGAAACGGGTCCGCAGCCGGTCTTCGAAACCGACCAGCTGTTTGGGGGGCGTATCAGAGGTGATGACGATATGGCTGCCGGAGTTGTACAGCGAGTTGAAAGTGTGGAAGAACTCTTCCGTGGTGGCGCCCTTGTCGGCCAGGAACTGGATGTCGTCGATCAGCAAGATGTCGTGGCTGCGGTAGAAGCGTTTGAACTCTTCCATCTTCTTGGCCGCGATGTGGCTGATGAAATCGTTGGTGAAGTCCTCGGATGTGGTGTAAAGAACCCGCATATTCGGTTGGTTCGGGGTGGTCAGAGCCAGAGCATAGTTGCCTATCGCGTGCAGTAGGTGGGTCTTACCCAGCCCGGAGCGCCCAAAGATGAACAACGGGTTGTAGGTTGAAGCAGGCGATTCGGCGACAGCCTGGGCGGCGGCCGCCGCAAACCGGTTGGACCGGCCGACAACAAAAGTGTCGAAGGTGTAGCGCGCTTGGAGACGCGATTCTGGGGGAGGCGGCCGGAAAGCAATCGGGGAAGCGATCGGTTCGATCTCGCCGGTGTCATCTCCGGCGCCCTCAAGACCAAAACTGCCCTGGAACGGGATTGGCCTCGGTTCGGTGGCCGGCGGCAACGGTTCTTCGAGGGCTTCATCGATGGTCACAGCGAAGTTGACGGGGCGCCCGGCGGCAGCACTCAAAGCCTCAGTCAAAGGTTCGCGTAGATGCACTTCCAAGTGGTCTTTGGTATAAGGTGAGGCTACTGCCAGGAGGGCCGTGTCGCCCAGGAACCCGCGGGGGCTGACCAGCGCCGTAAAACCGAAGTCGGAGCCGGTGATGCGCCCGGAGGCGACCAGGGCGTCCACGGCGGTAGACCAAACCTGCTCAATGCTGGGCGGTTCGCTCAACGCGGGCTCCTTTCGTTCGGCGCTCCTAGAAGGGTAGTGCTTCAGCGCCGACGCGTTGTAGCGGGGTGCCGCAGGCCCCCGGGGACCCGGTTTGACCCAGGGGCGGCGGTGGGCCTAAGTTTTGTTGGGTCTATGCGATGAACCCTGCCCTTTTGCCGCTCCCAGCGGGCCGCAGGTTTGGTCGCGGTACCTGATAGGAGAAAGTCGCGTGACTAAGAGAACGTTTCAGCCGAACAACCGGCGCCGGGCGAAGACCCACGGCTTCCGCCTGCGCATGAGGACGCGAGCCGGCCGCGCCATCATCGCGGCGCGCCGCCGCAAAGGCCGTAAAGAACTCGCGGTCTAGTCCGCCGGTTTGCTCGCCAAAGACCATCGGATTCGACGCCCGGCCCAGTTCGCGGCGCTGATCCGCGCCGGTCGGCGTGGGGCTAGCCGGTGGGCGGTGGTCTACGTCCAGCCGACCGTAGGGCCGTGGCGAGCCGGAACTGTGGTATCGAAAGCAGTGGGGAACTCAGTGGAGCGACATCGGGTAGTGCGCCGGTTGCGGGCCATCGCGGCTGCCCGCCTGCCCGGGATCGACCCTAGCCTCGACGTGGTGGTGCGGGCGTTGCCGGGCGCCGCGCACGCCACGTACGCCCAGTTGGACGATGCCGTTTGCCGCGCCTTGGCGAAGGCTTTGCGATGAGGTGGGCAGGGCGGGGGGCCGCAGCCCTGGTCCGCGCCTACCAGGTCGCGATCTCGCCGCTGTTTGTCCCGCGGTGCCGGTTTTATCCGACCTGTTCCAGCTACGCGGTGGTGGCTTTGCGGCGGCACGGGCTGGTCAAGGGTGGTGGGCTGGCCTTGTGGCGGCTGGTGCGCTGCCAGCCGTTTCATCCCGGTGGTGTGGACCATGTCCCTAAGCTTGGATCCGCCGAGGATCGGCGGATCGAGCAGCCCCGGAAGGGCGTGATGGGCGTGCCTGGTCGGCGATGGCTACCCGGTGGCCTGCCCAGCGGGTCAGGGGCGTCCAGCGGGCCTGGCGGGGGTGGCGCAGTAGGCGAGGATCGGTGGATCCAGGCTAAGAGGGGCACGAGAAAGGTGACACATGGATTGGCTTGACCCGGTACTACGGCCCATTATGTGGGCGGTGGCGTGGATCATGTACCTGGCCCACGAATTAGGCGCGCTGATCGGCCTACCGGAGGGCGTGGCGTGGATCTTGTCGATCGTGGTGCTGGTGGTGATCATGCGTGTGATCATGATCCCGCTGTTCGTCAAGCAGATCAGGTCATCGCGGGGGATGCAGTTGCTGCAGCCGGATCTACAAAAAATCCAGCGCCGCTATAAGGGGAAGACCGATCCGGTCTCACGCCGCCGCATGCAGGAAGAAACCATGGCGTTGTACCGCAAACATGGTTCTAATCCGATGAGTGGCTGCTGGCCGGTGTTGGCCCAATCACCGCTGTTTTTTGCGTTATTCCGGGTGCTTTATTCGCTCGGTGCGTTGGCCCGCGGCGACTATGGCCGGCCGGCCATAGGTCCGATCACCCAAGAGGTGGCGCTCCAGATCGAATCGACGCGGCTCTTGGGGGCGCCCTTGTCGGCCACCTTCTTGGATCGGGACACATGGGCGGGCGCCTCAGCGGGGCCGGTGCGGCTTGTCACGATCATTTTGATCATACTGATGTCGGTGACAACCTTTACCACGCAGCGGCAATTGACCATGAAGAATATGCCGGAAACGGCTAAAGACAATCCGATGTTCCGGACGCAGAAGATCATGATGTATGCCATGCCCGGCATTTTTGCGGTGTCCGGAGTGAACTTCCCGATTGGTGTTTTGATTTACTGGTTGACCACCAACTTGTGGTCCATGGGTCAGCAATTTATTGTGATCCGGAATATGCCAGCCCCGGGGTCTGAGGCAGAGCGGCGGATGAAAGAACGCCGCGCAAAAAAGCGTCAGAAGAAAGGGTTGCCGGAAGAAGGCGCCGAGGCGGGGCCCGCCTCGGCGGATAAGAACCAGGTGGGCCCGAGCGCTTCCCCTCAGCGCGCCCAACCGAAGCGGACCAGCCGGGCCCAACGCAAGTCGGGGCCGCTTCCGGCCGCGAATCCTTCCCCGGCTGCGGGGGCCCCGAAGCGGGAGGCGGGGCCCGCTGCGGCGGATAAGAACCAGGTGGGCCCGAGCGGCTCCCCTCAGCGCGCCCAACCGAAGCGGACCGGCCGGGCTCAACGTAAGTCGGGGCCGCTCCAGGCCGCCAATCCTTCCCCTGCCGCCGGGGCCCCGAAGCGGGAGGCCGAGCCCGCCTCGGCGGACAAGAACCAACCGACCCCGAGCGGCTCCCCTCAGCGCGCCCAACCGAAGCGGACCGGCCGGGCTCAACGTAAGTCGGGGCCGCTCCAGGCCGCGAATCCTTCCCCGGCTGCGGGGGCCCCGAAGCGGGAGGCGGAGCCCGCCGATGCGGCACCGAGCCAAAAGGCCGCCAACGAGCAGGCGGAAGGCGAGGGGCAGGCCAAACCAGTGGGCGGTCAGCGCCAACAACCGAAGAAACAGTCCCGGTCGAAGCGGAAGTAGAGGAGTACGCCAATGGACCTTGAGTTAGAGGGCGAGATCGCCGCCGATTACTTGGAAGAGCTACTCGACATCGCCGACATCGACGGCGATATCGATATCGATGTGGACCACGGGCGCGCGGTGGTAGCCATAGTCGGCGAGGAAGGCGCCGCAGACGGCCTGGACCAACTGGTCGGGCCGAACGGGGAAGTCTTGGACGCGGTCCAGGAGTTGGTCCGGCTCGCGGTCCAGGCCAAGACAGGCGAACGCTCGCTTTTGATGGTGGACATCGCCGGTTACCGGGTGGGTCAGCGCGCCCGGTTGCGGGCGCTGGCGGCCGAAGCGATCGCACAGGTTCAAGCCGGGGGTGAACCGGTGCCGCTAGCGCCGATGAATGCCTTCGAGCGCAAGATGGTGCACGATGCCGTCGCTGAAGCTGGGTTGTCCAGCGAGTCCGAAGGCGAAGACCCTAAGCGTTACGTGGTGATCCGGCCTGCTTGAGCCTCGATCCACCGATCCTCGCCTACCGCGCCGCCCCTCCCCGGCACGCTGGACGCCCCTGACCAGCCGGGCAGGCCACCAGGTAGCCATCACCGGCCAGGAACGCCCATCGCCTCCGTCTGGTGCCGCTGGCTACGGCCATCATCGGTGGATCCAGGCTGAGATGCCGGGAGCGGAGCCCTTGGGCGCTCGCGCCGAATCGGTGGGCTGGCGCGCAAGCCCGGGGCCGGGACCCGGCAGCGCCCCGGCCAGGCCGTTACCTCCAGCTAGCGGCCAGGGCTCCGCCCGGCCAGCCACCACCCGCGACCGCGCGCGAAGCGCACAGAGCAGACGCGCCAGCCCACTAGCCGCCGGGGTTGAGGCACTATTCGGCGAGAGCTTCGGCCGCGTCCAGCAGTTCGCCGCCTTGTTGTCCGAGCGCGCCGAATTGCTCGGCCTGTTGGGGCCGCGCGAATTGGACCGGCTGTGGGAGCGGCACCTGATCAACAGCGCTGCCGTGGCCGGCCTGTTGCCGCCGAGTGGACTGGTGATCGATGTGGGCTCCGGGGCGGGCCTGCCCGGGGTGGTGTTGGCGCTGATGCGGCCTGATCTGGAATTCGAGTTGGTGGACTCGATGCGGCGGCGCACGGATTGGCTGAGCGAAGCCACACAATGCCTCGGGCTGGCCAACGTGGCGGTGACTTGGGCGCGGGCTGAGGAATTGCGGGGGCGGGCGGCATCGTGCACCGTGTCGCGGGCCGTGGCGCGGCTGGACAAGCTGGCGCGGTGGCAGGGCGGCTTGCTGGCGGCAGGCGGGCGCTTCTTGGCGATGAAAGGCGTCGGCGCGGCGGGCGAACTGGCGGACTGCGGGCGGGACCTAGCGCGGGCGGGATTGGTGGGGGCGAAGGTCGTCGAACTGATCCCCGTGGCCGGTCTGAGCCCGACTTATGTGGTCAAGGCGCGCAAGCGCGCCGCGCGCGGCTAACGGTGTCAGGGGTCTGGTCCATACTTATGGGGTGTCAATCGAGGAATCAGTCGCCGGGCCAGCAGTAGATGTTTCACGTGAAACATCGGGCGGCGGCGCGGTCGATACGCCGCTCGGGGAACAGGCGCAACTCGACGCGATGAGGCGGCTCAGGCTGCGTGATGAGGTCTACCCGAAACCCCCCGCCACCAGGATCATTACCGTCGCCAACCAGAAAGGCGGGGTGGGTAAGACGTCAACCACCGTCAACCTGGCGGCCGCCTTGGCGGATCGGGGACTGAGGGTATTGGTGGTAGACGTGGACCCGCAGGGGAACGCTTCGACGGCGCTCGGGGTGGCGCATCACGCGGCGGTCCCGTCCATTTACGACGTGTTGTTGGACGGTCGGCCCATGCTGGAGACGGTGCAGCCCTGCGCAGATCTCGACAACCTCTGGTGTGTGCCGGCCACCATCGAATTAGCTGGCGCGGAGATCGAACTGGTGAACCTGCCGCAACGCGAGTATCGGCTGCACGAGGCGTTAGGACAAGCGCGGCGGGGATTGCGAGCGGCGGGCGAACGCCCACTCGACTATGTGTTGATCGACTGCCCCCCATCGTTGGGGCTGCTCACCTTGAACGCCTTTGTGGGGGCCAAAGAAGTCCTCATCCCCATCCAGTGCGAGTACTACGCGCTGGAAGGCCTCTCGCAGTTGCTCGGGACGGTGGGACGGGTCGCGGAGGCGCTCAATCCAGAACTAGCCGTCTCCATGATCTTGTTGACCATGTATGACGGGCGGACCAACCTGGCCCGGGATGTGGTCAGCGAGGTCAGGACGCATTTCCCCGAGCTGGTCCTGCAGACCACCATCCCGCGGTCGGTCAAAATTTCGGAAGCCCCCGGCTACAGCCAGACCGTGATCACTTATGACAAGAACTCGACAGGCGCGCTGGCCTACTTGGAAGCAGCGCTGGAAATCGCCAAACGCGCAGGAGGACGCCATGGCTGAACGAAGGACAGGGCTCGGCAAAGGACTGGGAGCGCTGATTCCAGGCCCGGGGCGCCCCGCGCAGGGCGGAGCGGAACCAGCGGAACGACGGCCGGTCGACTTGTTGTTCGCGCCCTCAGGGGTGCAGCGCACCAGGCAGGCGGCACCCGGCCAAGCCCCGGAGTTGGTCCTTGTGCCCGGCGCTGAATTCAGCCTGATTCCTATCGGCGCTATCTCGCCCAATCCGCGCCAGCCGCGCGAGGTGTTCGATGAGTCATCCCTCGAAGAACTCGCCGACTCGATCAAAGAAGTCGGGCTGCTGCAACCGATCGTGGTCCGCCCGCCGCGCGCCGGCGGTGACGGGCACTACGAACTGGTGATGGGGGAGCGGCGGTGGCGCGCCTGCCAGATGGCTGGGCTGGACCAGGTGCCCGCCATCGTGCGTGCGACAGATGACGCGGAACTGCTGCGCGACGCCCTGCTGGAAAACCTCCACCGCGCGCAACTCAACCCGCTCGAAGAAGCCGCCGCCTACCGTCAGTTGATGGACGACTTTTCTTGTACCCAAGAAGAACTCTCGGTGCGGGTAGCCCGCTCAAGGCCGCAGATCTCCAACACTTTGCGGCTGTTGAAGCTCCCGCCGTTGGTCCAGCGCCGCGTCGCCGCCGGCGTGATCTCGGCGGGGCACGCCCGGGCATTGCTCGGACTGGAAGACACTGCGGCAATGGAACGCCTGGCCCAGCGGATCGTCGCGGAGGGACTTTCGGTGCGTAGCACGGAGGAAGCGGTGACGCTGGGTGATGTGCCGGCGAAGCCGAAACGGGCCAAGGCCCGCCCCGGCGGCCGCCATGGCGCGCTGAATGCGCTCCAGGAACGGCTGACCGACAAGCTCGACACGAAGGTGGTGGTGGCGCTGGGCAAGACCAAGGGCCGCGTTGTGATCGAGTTTGCTTCGGTCGCAGACCTCAACCGGATCATCGCGATAATCGATCCGGGTGATCCGGGCGTCCTCAACTAGAGGCGCGCCTCGTGGCGCCGGGTCGCCCGGATCACCCCATAGGTGATGGGTAACAAGACAACCTCAGCGAGACACTTGTAGATGTAGCCCAGGGCGGCGTAGCCGAAGAACTGCGGCCCGGTGATCACCCCATAGAACGCGACGGTGCAAAACACTGCGGTGTCGGCGAGTTCGCCGACCAGGGTGGAGCCGAGCAGGCGCCGCCACAAAGCCGTATCGGCCCGCCGTTTCATAGCGGTCAGCGTGAAAGCATTCGAAAGCTGTCCGGCCAGATAGCCGGCCAGGGAGGCGGCCACCACCCGCGGCACAAACCCGAGCGTTTGCGTGAAGGCGCCCTGGCCCAGCCAGTTGGCGGCCGGTGGCGCCACGCCCACCAACCAGAACGAGCCGACAGCCAGCGCAGCGCAGACAAACCCGACCCAGATGGCGCGGCGCGCCGCCTTGAAACCGAACACCTCGGCAAGCACATCGCCGAGCACATACGTCAAAGGGAACAGGAGAGCGCCCCCATCGACGGTGATGTCGATCCCGGTCCCAAACAGTTCCAGGCGGCCTAGACCGATCAGCTTGACCGCCGCGATGTTGGAGACGACGAGCAGCGCAGCAAACGCGCCGACCAGAGTCCCGTACCAACTGAGCGGGGTCCCGGCGGCGGCGAGGCGGCTTGGCGTATCAGGCACCATCCAATGATGCCGCAACCATCGCCCGCCCCCGCGCGCTCCCGCGCCGGATGAGATAGCGTGGGCCTATGCCCAGCGACAAACGGCCGGCGGGGATTTCGGTTGTCCAAGTGCTTGCCAGTGCTTTGGCCGCAGCGACGGCCACCGTGGCGCTGTCCTACCTGGGCGCGACGGGCACCATCCTCGGCGCGGCCCTCGCTTCGGTCATCACGGTGGTCGGCAACTATGTCTATTCCCGTTCGCTGCGGCGCACCCATCAAGCCGTCAAGACTTTGGCGCACCAAGCCGCCACCTTGGTTTCGCCGGCCAGCCCGGTCCAGGCAGACGCGGGATCGGACGGTGCCGCCCGCGAGGCACCCGCCCCGGAGCCGGTCGGCGGAGCGGCCGATGCCGACGATGCCGCTGCGGCAGCAGGTAGCGCCGCCGAGCCGGCCGAACCGGCCGAGCCGGCCGCTGCCGCTAAGGCTGGGGATACCGCCGAGCTGCCCGAGGTGGACGCCAACTCGCCTGGGGATACCGCCGAGCTGCCCGAGCCGGACCCCAACTCGGCTGGGGATACCGCAGAGCTGCCCGAGGTGGACGCCAACTCGCCTGGGTGGCTCAGCCAAATGATCGCACGGCACGGGACGGCGCGCACATTGGCGGCGCTGGGGATAGTGCTGTTCTTGGTCATCTCGGCGGTGGTGACGGGGGTCGAATTGCTGGCAGGCCGGTCGCTGTCCGACATAGTAACGGGGGACGATTCGGGCCGGACTACCACCTTCGTCAACCGGGAGGAGCCGGCCCCGCCGCCGGTTCCCAGCCCATCGGCCCCGGACGAGCCGGCCCCGACCGTCACGGTCACTATCACGCCGGAGCCGTCCCCGGTGGAACCCACCGAAGCGCCGGCTACCCGCGAGCCGGAAGACCCCGCAGAACCACCGATTGAGGAGCCGACCGAAGAACCCTCGGAAGAACTCAGCCCCGAGCCGACCGAGGAAGCCGAACCGCCGCCTAATGAGGAATCAGAATCCGTCTGAACTCCTCGGCGAGGGAGCCCTTCGGTAAGCCCCACCGCGCGGCGACGCCGCCAGCCTCCCGTTCGGCCCGGTCCAAGGCGCCCGGGAGGTCGGGATGCTGGCTGGCATGAGCAGCCAGCGCCTCGCGGCGCTGGGCCCTAAACGCGGTCACATCTACCACATGGTTCGGTTCGGGATCGCCCTGAAGCCAGAGTTCACGGACCGCGAACGCAGCAAGGCTGGCTGCGTCGGAGCCGGCCGCGCCGAAGTCAGCGAAAGGATTGCGGGCGAAGGGGTAGACCGCCCGGGCGGTGGCCTCGCCAACGGCGAGGTGATCGGGGTGAGACAGGCGGATGTCGTGCCAGGTCCGGGTGGGGCTTTGGGCCAAGACGAGGTCGGGACGCAGTTCGCGGATAGCGTGGACAATACCGCCGACCAACTCGTCGGTCACGGCGACGGCGCCATCGGCGAAGCCGTCGAGGAACCGGACATCTCCCACCCCGAGAACACCAGCGGCGCGGCGCTGTTCATCCCGGCGCCGCCGGCCCATCTCCCCGCGTTCGGCACCGGCCTCGAACCCCCCGGCGTCACCGCCGGTGACCAGCAAATATGTCACCCGGGCGCCGCCCGCGACCCAGGTGGCCACCGTGCCCGCAGCCCAGAAGTCAACGTCATCAGGATGTGCCATCACGGCCAGAATCACTCGCACTTAGCCATTGTGGCGCATCGCATCACGTAAGGTGGCCAGGTGAGCTTGTTCGGGCGGGCGGGGCACCGGGAGGCGGCGCGCTTGGTTGGCCACCTTTACCACACGGCGGCTGTCGGCCAGTTGGTGACTTCGCTTTACGGGGCGGGCCGGGCGGAATATCGCTCCGGCCCGGACGATCCGTCTCCCGGGGTCCCCTCGATCCGGGCGGTCTTGGCGCAGTTGGACCGGCGCCGGCTCGACCAGGTGGTGGAGGTTGACGTCGAGGGCCGTTGGGTTTTCGCCCAAGGACGATGCCGCCTCGTCCCGCTCGTCCGCTTCCTCGCCGAACGGGACCTGACGCTGGTAGGCGGGGCTCACCCGGTGCGCCGGGCAATCTGGGCGGGCGGGACCGTGGGGGCGGGCGTGATCGGGCAATGGGTGGTAGCTGAGGCGGTCGACTGCCTGGTGCGGGGGGGCTGGGTGGAGCGCGTGTGGGCGAAGCCCGGATCCACCGATGATCGCCGTAGCGAGCCGCAGGGTGGGGTGGTGGACTTGCCGGGCGATGCGCTGGTGGTGGCGGCGGTGCTGGCCACGCGGCATCGTGCAACGGATGACTAACCATTCGGGCGGGATTGTTAGCATGGGCTGGACAGCCCACTGGCTACCACTTTGCTACGAGATTGCGGGGGATCGCGTTGCGTTATGTCTTTTTGACGAGCCGCTTGGACGCCGAACACGGCGGCTTGACCGCCTCACTGCTGCGCAAGGCGGGGGTGCTGGCTCGCTTGCGGGGAATCTATCCGGTGATCGCGACCTTTCACGACGCCGCAGGCTTCGGTGAAGTCGCGGCTGCGGTGCGTGAACGCTATGACCTGCCGTGTGGGGTTGGCCTGGTCAACATCAACCACTATTACCGGGGCGCGGCGGCGGCGCCAGGTGCGCCCAAGGTGGCCGAGGCGATCACCGAACTGTGCCGTGACCTGCCAACTTATGAGGTCCGGGAGGTCCATGATCCAAGCGGTGCGCCCTATGCGGCGACCATCACGGTGGCTGGCCGGGCGGTGGGGCGCTTGTGGTGCAGGCCGGATGGGTCGGTCTTCCAGTACCGCCCGGTGGGAGCGGCGCCGCCGGGTGGACCGTATCCGAAGGCGGAGGTGGTGTTGGCGCCGCTGACCGGCGCGGCGCGGGCCTTTCGGACGCTGGACGGCTTCAGGCGGCATTTTATGGCCGAGCTGAGCGCGGGCGAATTGACGTATCTGGTGTGTGAGGCGCGGGCGCTTGACGGGGTGTTGCTGTCACTGGAGAACCGGTTGGCCCGGAAGATTTTTGTGTTCCATTCGATTCATGAGCGGCCCGGATCGTCGGTTATCCGGACCGGGAACCGGGCGGTGTTGAACAATCTGCCCGGGGTTGACGCGTTGGTGGTGCTGACGCCGCAACAAAAGGCTGACGTGGTGGACCGGTTCGGATTTGAGGATCGTCTTCATGTAATACCGCATGCCATTACGCCGGCGCCGCCGGCGCCGGACACCGTCCCGGGGAAACTGGTGATGGTGGCGCGGCTGAGCGAAGAAAAGAATGTGGCCTCGGCGATCGCCGCATTGGGCGCTGTGCGCCAGGCGCGTCCCGACGCGCAGCTCGAGGTCTGGGGCCACGGCCCCTTGGAGAGCGATTTGAAGGCGTTCGCCGGGTCTTTGAACCTCGCTGAGGCGGTCAACTTCGCTGGTTACACCAACAGTGCGAGGGCGGTCTTCGGGACCGCCGAATGCTCTTTGTTGACCTCACGCTGGGAGGGGTTTTCGCTGACCATCATGGAGTCGATGGCGGCCGGGACGCCGTGCATCGCTTATGACACAAAATACGGTCCGGCGGCGATGATCCTAGACGGGGTCAACGGCCACCTGGTTGAGCCCGGCAATCAGGCCGAGTTGGCACGCCGGATTATCGAGTATCTCGACTCGCCTGCCTCGGCGAAGCGCGCCATGTCAGCCAACGCGGCGGCCCGCATGACGGAGTTCTCCGAGGAACGTCTCGCCGAGCGCTGGTCGGCCCTGTTCTTAAGCCTCGCCAAACCGGTCAGATCGCGTCCGCCGTTGGCGAAGCGGGCCTGGCGCCGCATCCCGGATGGCGTGCGCAACCGGATCGCCCGCGTCCTGTTGCCGGGCAGTGTCCCGGCGGGTGGGTCTTAGCCCGGGTCCGCCGATCCGCGAATACGTCAATTGCGAAACCCCGGGCGGCGCTGGCCAACCGGGCATCGCCCGTCCACAGGCGCTCGCAACCCGCGTCCAGACAGATCATCGCCGGCGCATGGACGCATCTGGCGGGCCTAGTGCGAGCCTACTCAAACCAGGCTCACGTACTCCGCCTATTTCAGAAAATCAGCAAAGCCGCAGATCAACGGCCTGACCCAGGACCATCGGAGCGAACGTGGCGACCGTTGGCCAAGGTCTGGACCGACGATGACGTCGCTCGGGCCGCCGCCATGTACGAGGGCGGCCAGTCGCTAACGGCAGTGGCCGAGGTTATCGGCTCATCGCCTGACACTGTTGCCTCCCATCTTCGCAAGGCTGGTGTGACGATCAGGCCGCAGTCACTGTGCAAGCTGGACGATGACCAGCTACGCGAGATTGAGCGCCTATTCAGACAGGGCGACTCGCAAGCCAGCATCGCCCAGCGGTATGGGGTCAGCCGCGCAGCCATCTCCAACCTGCTACGCCGCGCTATGCCGGACGAGTACGCCGAGCACCAAGCGTCGGCCAAACAACTCAGTGTCGATGCTCGCGCCCAGCGGCAAGCTGGCGTGCTTGCCGTCATTCGCCAGCAGGGGCGGGCCAGCAGGTTGGAGATTTCTCAGGCAACTGGCATCAACTACAGCACGGTCAAGATGGACGTTGACCGGCTGGTGGGGGATGGGTTGATTCACCGAGTTGGTAGTGGGAGGACGACGGGATATGCGGCGCTGTGACTCTGAGACCCCTATGAGCGCGTAGTCTTCTACTCCCCTACTTGCACGATGGTGGCACCGCGTCCTGCGCATATGCCCATAGTCTCCGCGTATCGACAGTTTGGTAAGCACCGAATGATTGAGCGCAAGATTCAGCGGAGCGTCAAGCATGGACGCCCCCTCAATCTCTTGGCTCCTACGAGCGCCTATCTCAGGCTAAGTGGCTCACCACCGACGCCGCCCGCGCCGCTCAGACGCCCGCCTGCTCGCGCGACGCGCGTTCACCCGCGACCAGCCCGCAGCCGCCGTCAACTCCTCGAGCATCCGCCCCTTATCCGTCTTCGACGCACGTCCGTAGTCAGCCGCGTAGGCCTTCGTCAACCCACGCTTCGTCACCATGTCCAGGCCCTTCGCCATGTCCAGCCAGCGAACACCCGGCGAAGCCCGCCAAGCGCCAGCGACCGCGGCGTTTCGCGACCACCCCCAAGTGAGGCAAGCACGCCGTTTCGCGATCACATTAGGTGACTATGGTGCGAGCAACGTAAAGTTGAGTCTTGTCGGCCGCTTGACGAGAGCAGACAAGTATGCCACAATAGCAGCAAAGCGTTTGAGCCCTATTCACGCTAGGGTGAGCTGCGCGCCAAATACGCGCCGGAAGCCGAACCGTAAATGCAGCAGCCGAAATCAATTGTTGATAGATTGGCACAGAGTGCCGCAGCGCAGGAATGCGTTGCGGAACAAGGATGGTACCGCGGAGTCCTCCGTTCCTTGGTCGCAATATTGAACTAACAGGAGGTAATTGGCTGCATGGCGCGATTGTCAAGTGAATTCTTCACTACGCGGAGAGTGTTGGAGTATGACGATTTGGCTACGGTTCCCGCTGGTCAAAGCGCCGAGTCACTCCTCGACGTCCGCACCTTCGACTCGACCATCATAGCGCGGCACACCCAGACGGACATGACGCCTTATACCGGGAACGCGATACTTGTCCGGGAAACGGTTGCGCAGAAGCTCTCTCTCGTGAATCAAGCTGCTAAAGCAAGAGGCCTGAGACTCTGCATAGTCTATGGCTACAGACATCCGGATATCCAGCGCCAATACTACGATCAAAGACTTCGAATGCTCCGCAAGGCTCACCCGTACATCACTGAATCCGCGCTCATTCGCATTACTCACGCCTTCACCGCTGTACCCTCAGTTGCTGGACATCCAGCTGGTGCTGCGGTCGACTTGACATTAGTCTCTCAAGCCGGACAGTCACTTCAAATGGGGACTCGGATATCGGATTTCTCGAATCCCGTCAAGATTCCAACATTTTCCACCCAAGTGTCGAAAGGAGCGCGGGCGAACCGCATACTTCTGCATGACTTGTTGGTCGACGAGGGATTTGCTCCTTTTTACGGGGAGTGGTGGCATTTTTCCTTTGGCGATCGGGAATGGGCGGTGTTCTACAATCAGTCTGCCCGCTACGATGAAGTCGATGTTCGAATCAAAGGCGACAACCTTCTCTAGGGGGACCGCCTCGAAAATTGGCTGGGTTGGTTGAAAATACCGTTCGGTTAGGCCTTCTAAAATCCCGGCATTACCAGCAAGCGTGTCGATAGGGTTGATAGGTGGATAACTTCCGCCCTCGCGTGAATAAACTACCACCGGACGCGTGTCGTCTACGCCGATTAGCCTTTGACATCTGTTGCTATTAAAGAGTAAACCCAGTCCAACAGTGCCGATGGTTTGGCCAGAAGTTGTTAGTGTTCTCCTGGCGACCTCGATAGTCCGGCCAGAAACTGCCAAGTCGTCAACCAGAGTCATACTACCGGCTGATTTATCTAAGCTGGCAGCCTCTACCTCAATCGACAGTCGACGATTAGAACGTTGACGATTGAAGCTGTTGTTTCGATGCGTGATAAACTTAGATTCATATTGATTCCTATTTCAACATACTTAATGCTTTTTGGACTGCATTTTCAGGCGTTGTCGCTTGGTAAAATTTTACTAGCCGCCTTTCGTCCAAGAAACTCACTGGTGATAGTTTATCGACCCAACCGCCAAAACCTCTTAGCAAAATTATTGGTTTCTGGAGGCGATACGCCACACAAATTTCCTGTAAAGTTCCGCTACCGCCGCCTAACGCAATAACGGCATCTGACATAGCGATAAGTTGCGATGGCCCACGAAACGCCAGGTCGCCAGTCACAATTTCGACATCAATGTAGTCGTTTGCAGCCCATCGGCTTAAGCCGGCAATTTCGGCTACGGTTATACCTCCAGCTGATTTAGCACCCCGACTGACGGCTTCCATCACGCCGCCCTTGCCACCACAAACCACGATTAGCTTGTTAACAGCCAGTAGTTGGCCGATTTTTTCAGCAGCTTCAAACATAGCTGCCAGCGGCTTGTCGTAAGGATACTCCTCTGAACCGGCTGAACCGATAACGGCAATTTGATATTGCTTCATATTATATTCCCTATAATTCTTTGAAATTCCTGACCAATGCGCCGTCGGCCACGCGCAGTCTCAGCACGACGTGTCTGCGCTTTCGCGAATCCTGCCCAGTACAGCCTCTAGCCCATCACTTACGCGACCGTACATGTACTGGCGCTCTAAGCTTCTTGAGGAGGAATCTTTCGTTACTCTCAGACCGCCAACGTTCTGAGGCTGACCAATTGGCAGCGCGCCGATTCGCGCGTAAAGGTGCCGCGAATTGGAGCCTTCCTTTGCCGTTCGCATGAAGTAGAACAGCCCGCCCATATGAGAAACTGAAATCAGCCTGCTACGCACCACCTGATACGCTACGCCCCGCAGGCGATAAGTGGTTACCGTGCCCAGTTCCGACATGTACCATGTCCGCTCGAGTGCCAGATCGGATGGGAGGCCTGGCTCTGTTGAAAGCTTTTTGATATATTCCATGACATCAGGGGGCGACGAATAGACCGGTACCGTACAGCCAAATCCAACTACGTGGCCATTGTCCCGGGCGACCACTACTAGTCCATTCTCGAGATGCGGGATCAGTACCTCATCCCGAATGTATTCGTCGCTATACGTCTCAAAGTAGGGTGCGCCGCCAAAAGCATCCCGGTAGGCGGCGACGAAGTCTTGGATGTCGGAGGCACTAGTGCTTGAAGCAATTAGCCGTTCGAAGTGCACATCAATACCTCCATCTCGCTCTCCAGCCGGACGAATGGTCCTTCGACTCGGACGTCAATCACGCCGTTCGACGGCTGGACAACTGGTCCGCTGCCAGCGACGACTGCAGCGGCAATTGAGCCTGAGCCACACGAGGTCTCAAAGAAGAAGCTGTCAATTGCTCGCACCCAAACTATGGGAAAAATGCCGAGCAAGCCATCTGCGGGAGCGCCGAGTGCCGTTCGAATCTCTCGAAGCCGCACTAGCCCGACGGCGTCTCGATTCTGGAGATCCATCTCGTCCCTGAAGGCCTCATGGTAAGCTCTAACCTCGGAGCTTTCGGTCGGCCAAAGGTCCCACGTCACGAAGTGGACGATTCCACCAAGGTCGACAAGAGTACCGCGCCCTCGGCTCCATACGCAGTCCTGCGTGCGAATTTGCATGCGCTCAAACGCGCACCACGCAATGAAATGGCGCCCGCACTGGCACGTTGAGCCGCACTGGTCGCAAGAAGAAGGTTGTGCGGCCCCAAGGACGGAGCCTTCGTAACCCGAAACCGTGATGCGCTCCCGTCGGTCTCCGCCGAGAATCTCACGGGCTACGAAGGCAGCCCGCGTAGCGTTGCCGCAGAATTCCGCACCAGCCATTTCTAAGTGAGCGGAACTCGGCAGGAAGAACCCCGCCTGCTCGGCTCCGTCGCCTTGCAAACTTGAGAGCAAACGGCTTCCCCGTGCCGCGTATTCAGTCCGCGAAAGAGGGCTGTCAATTGCCGCGATAGCAGTGGCATTGCCGCCCGCCGCAGAAATGAGCAACGTAGTTGGGTGGCGTTCCACTTTATTCGTCACTTGGCACCCCTTTAATTATGTTCATTACAGCGCGAGGCATGTCCTCACGGTTGACTTGGTGCTGACCAACCCTTCCCGCCGCTCGATACGTCTCGCGCGCCGATATCTGCGCCCTCTCTTCTTTGCCACGGCTGAGATCTTTTACGGAAACGTACCCCCCTGCGAGTTCGTCCGGTCCAACAACGACAGTGACGGAGAAGCCCCGCGAGTTCGCATAGCGCAACGCTTTGGCCAGTTTTCCAATGGCTTCCCCGGTATAGAGTTCCGTCGGAATTCCGCTTCGACGCAGCTCACCGGCAACGCGGCTCGCCTCAATCTGAAGCGCGGGATCCGTGGCTAGGACTAGCGTCACTGCTGCCTGGCCGGATTCGACGATTGGGATATTTAGCGTTCTAAGCCCGGCCACCAGCCTGTCCAGTCCAATCGATGCGCCGACGGCGGGGATTCGTTCGTTACTAAATCGGCTGACTAGTCCGTCGTACCGACCGCCGCCGATGACTGACCCTACACCCGAGCCGCTAAGAGTGCCTTCGTAAACGATACCCGTGTAGTACTCAAGACCCCTGGCAAGGCTTGCGTCAAGCAGTACAGCATGCTCCTCAACCCCAAGCGCATCTAGGTGGTCCAGTAGGAGGCTCATCTCGTTTACCGCCTCTGCCGAAGCGCTAGTATTTGGGAGATTCGCTTCTAGTTGGGCTAGGGTATCTCTTCGTCCCCAACCCCGAATTTTGACAAACCGAAGAAGGGCGGTGGCAGTTCCCTCCTCTAACCCGAGACCATCCACGAATGCTCCAGACGAGTCGACCCGGCCAGTTTGAAGCTCTTTGAGAACCTCGTCTTCAGGAAGCTTATCGAGCTTATCCAGGACTCGCAGTACGTGATGAACAACGTGGCGCTCTGTGAGTCCGAGCCCGGCCAATGCAGCGTCAACGAGCTTTCTGCTGTTGATCCGGATGAAGTAGCCTGGTTCCTCGGGATCGCTCGAAGGAGACAGTGTCAGCGATGCCATGGCGTCGCACATCACAGCAACGATCTCTGCGTCGGCCGAGACATCCTCACTGCCGGCTACATCGATATCGAATTGCGTGAATTGACGGTATCGTCCTTGCTCGGGTTGAGGTGCATCAGCTCTGAATACAGGTCCGACGTGGTACCGGCGGAAGGGCAGCTTGATTCTATGAGGGTGGTAGTTCGCCACTATCCTAGCGAAAGGAACAGTCAGATCGAATCTCAGACCAATCTTTTGTCCTTCCGGGGTTTGTAGGGTGAAGATTAGCGCGTCGGTTTCGTCGCCGCCCGCTCCCTTTAATGTGGTGAGGCGCTCTGCTATTGGAGTGTCTAGAGGGAGGTACCCGTAAGCCTGGTAAACACCGGCGATTCTCCGCGTGACTTCATTTCTGAGCGACATATCGGCAGGCAGAAGATCTTGAAACCCTCTGAGCGGCGTAGGTGAGGCCAGTTTAGTTGTCATATCGTATCCTTATCACAGCGTTCCTCCTTAGTTGGTGCCAGGGACGGGAATCGAACCCGCGCTCTCCGATCCACAGTCGGATGCTCTACCATTGAGCTACCCCGGCCCACGCCACGCGGACCCGTTGAAAGAATCGATCCAAGTGGAGAAAACAAAAACAGACAGCCACCTGACTGTCTAGATCATCGGTAAGCGCTTTGCAACACCTACTGTGGCGGCTGCCTGTTACCAGGTATTGCGCCAAGAGCGGGTACTTGTACCGACGATCTAGACAATCTCCATTATCGCAAGATTGCCCGCGCTTTGCAAGCACTTTACGTTTACCATGCGGACGGCTGGGAATGATGTCGGACGACGCAAGCTCATTCGGGCCTGCTGGAACGCAACCCTGACCGCCAGCGCTGAACAGCGCTCGGGGTGACGTGAAAGCGGACACCACGCTGGCCTCCTGGGTCGAGGGCTCGCGACAAGCCGGGGGATGTGACTACCGTCCAACTATGCCAGACCGGTCAGGCGTGATGCAAGACCGGTCAGGCGCAGCCTTGAAAGGTGCCAGATGCGAGGAGCGACGACTGGGCTACCTACGTCCGTGACCTCGGCATTGAGCT
>JAITJY010000169.1 GCA_031278675.1 Bifidobacteriaceae bacterium | reverse complement strand
GCCGCCAAGCGCGCCGACTTGTTCATCCATTACCTGTCATATGTCAACCTGGCGGCGGCTCTGCCCGTGGTCCTGGCCTTGCTCTTGACCCACCAGATTTACTACTTGTTCGCCGGGATGTTGGTCAACGCGCTGATCTTTCTGGTTCTGCCGGTTTTTCAGGGCCTGGCGCTGAAAGGCGCCTTGCACTTGTCCCGCCCGGCCCAGGCGATCCGCTTCTTCGCCCTGAATGGACTGGCGTTCGTCGGTTATTCGTACACCATCGCGACCGGGCACTGGGCTTATTACAAGGACGCGCGCCGCGGCTCCTACGAGCCGTTCAAAGCGACCAGCGTCGACCAGATCGAGCATTCCTTCAAGGCCGGGTGGGGCCTGCTGCGAGGTTACGCCCGCAAACACCCCCCGGCGATCGCGGCCTACCTGGCGATCGGCATCGGCTGCCTGACCGTGCTGGCCGACCAACCGCCGCACCTGATCCGGCCGCTGGTGGCAGCCTTCGTGCTGGGCCACGCGATCGCCCCGGCGGCGCTGACACCGCAACTGTTCGCCTGGACGGGGCGCGCGAGCCGGGCGAACCCACTCCCTGCGGACGCCGTGCCGGCGCCTTCGCCCCACTCGCCACAGGCGCTGACCGCCGGTCAGGCCTTCGGGTCGCTATTGTTGTCCCAGGAAACCCCCAGGCCTGGAGGCAAAGATGGCGGAGCAGCCACGCTCGGGCGGCGGCGCCGTCCCCCGCGCAGTTCCGGGTCTGAGCACGTCCGCGATGCTGAACCGTCTCCAGGGAAACTCGCACGCCTTTCCCGACGCCGGTGGTTTCCTGGAGACCGGGGTGCGTGACTTTTTCGACGAGTTGTTCCGGGCGACCAGGGCGGCGCGCAGCCAGGTGATCCGCGACGCCAACATCTCCCGCACCTACGGCTATCAGATCATGGACGGGACTCGCCTCGGCAAGCGGGACTACTACCTCGCGATCGCGGTGGCGATGCGGCTCGACCTGAAAACCACCCAACGCCTGTTAGCGGTAACAGCTACCGGTGCGCTCCATCCCCTGATCAAGCGTGATGCGGCGATCATCTTCGCGATCAACCACGGCTACGACAACGCCAAGCTCTACGCCTTCCTGACCGGACTGGGCCTGCCCGCCCTCAACACGGGCATCGAAGGCGCCTAGCCCCAGCCGCCTGACCCGCCCCAGCCCCCAGGTGGCGCCCGGCATGGGGCACCGCCGCGGGGGTAAAGTGGTTGCCACCCGCCGGCCCAGCCGGGTGTCGCCAAGGAGACCAGATGGACGATGACGCCGCCGCCTTCCTGAACGCCTACCGCGACGCTCTGGCCAGGCAAGTCACCGAGGCCGGCTGGCCGCCAGAAGTCACCACCCTCTACGAACCGGTTAACTGCCTGAAGCACACCGCCACGCGCCAGGTGTGGCTGGTGCGGGACCGGCGGACGGGTGGACTAGCGGTGCTGCGGGTCTCGGGACCGGATTCGGACCAGCCGGTCGACGCGGAAGGGGCGATCCTGGCGCGGCTCGACGCGCCCGGCATCCCGAAGGTCTACGGCACGTTCACTCAGGGCGGCCGCGCCTTTCTGGCCCGCGAACACTTCGACGGCCTGGCGCTGGACCAGGTCTTAGCGGGCGGGACGCTGCCACCTGGCCGAGTGCGCGGCATCGGGCGCCAATTGTGCTCCTTGCTGAGCTACCTGCATTCCCAAACCCCGCCGGTGGTCCACCGCGACATCATACCGCAGAACATCATTTTGTGCCCGGACGGGTCGGTGAGGCTGACGGATTTCGGGATCGCCCGGATTTTCAAGGACGGCTCGACATCCGACACGCAGCACATGGGGACGATGCCGTATGCGCCGCCAGAGCAGTACGGTTACGCCCAGTCCTCGCCCCAGGCGGACATCTACGCGCTCGGTATGGTGCTGATTTTTCTTGCCACCGGCGGTCCGGACCGGGCGGACTTGGCCCTGCGCATCCCCGATGCGGGCCTGCGGCGGGTGATTGAGCGGTGCATCGCGTTCGACCCGCGTGACCGGTTCCAAGACGTGGGGCAGGTTGCCCGGCGGCTCCGTCCGCCGCTCCGCGAACGCCACGGTCTTCTCTGGGCGTTCGCCGCCTGCGTGGCGACGGTGGCCTTGGTCTTGGCCGGCGTTGGATTGTGGCGGGGGTGGCCGTGGACCGAGCCCGGCCTGGGCGCCCCCGTCCTGGGCGCCCCCGGCGGCTCAAAGACGCCCAGCGGCGCTACTCAAACTGGGGTGGGACCATACGAGGAGGGTCTCGGTAACCTGCCCGGCAACATAGTCAGCGGCGGGGGGCTCGTGGTAGAGGGCGGGGGTTTCATCTATCTGGCCGCATCGGATGGCATCTACCAGTTAGGTATGGACGGCACGGACGCCGGGCGCCTGGTGGCCAGTGAGGATGCCGACTCGCTGAATTATTGGGAAGGGGACCTGTACTACGCGTCTTATACGGAGGGGATTGTCCGCTGTAACCCCGGGACCGGCGACTGCGTCACCTTGGTGGACGAATCGGCCGGGGATCTGTTTATCGACGGCGGGCAACTCTACTTCGAGCTGGTAGACGACGACTACAATTTGTACAAAATGGCGCCCGATGGTTCGGGGATGGAACTAGTCAATCCGAGGACCGGCTATTACCCCCTGGTTTACCGTGGATTCCACTATTTCGCGGACTTCGATGATGGGGATCGCCTATACCGCACCGATTTGGCGAGCGGCCAGACTGATCTGGTCTATGACGCGGCGACGGCCTGGCTCTGCACGCTGGGCGACACGCTTTTCTTGTCTGATTTCACCGTTCCTGGCGCTTTGGTCGCGGCTGATCTGGACGGGGCTGGGGCTAAGCGGATCTATTCCGGAGCGGTGTCGCGGGTTGTGGCTTACTCCGGTGGCTTGGTGTTCATCAACGGCGACGGCAAGTTGGTGCGGTCGGATTTGGACGGCGGTGGGGAGATGGTCTTGACGGAGAATCCGTCTGACACTCATGCCATCGCGGGTGATTGGGTTTTCTATAACAACACGGATGACGATGCCGCCTGGATGGTCCGTCTCGATGGGACGGACGACCATTTCCTTGTCAACCGTTTCTGATTCCTGGGAATCCGGTGGAATAAACCGGATTCCCAGGCGAAACCTGCGCTTGTCTGCCGCGTTTGCGCTGGTGAGGGCTTTGCTCTCCCCGGCGCGGGCACGGTCGGACGGTGTTGTTCAACACCGTCCTTGGCCGGGAGAATTGTCTGCGCGGAGCAGACCCGGGCGCCGGCACTGAGGCTTAGCGTGGGTGGAAACGAAATGACCGGGCACGAGGCAAGCGGCCAGGGGAACAACAGGAGGCAGCGATGAAGCAATCCGATGGTGGACCATTGAACCAAGTGCCGGCGACGGGTAACGTGTTTTGGCAACCAGACGCCCGCCGTCAGCGTGGAGGCGGCAGGTCTGGGGACGCCGAGCGCGCTGGGGCCGGGCGAACCCGAAAGCCTTACCGCGCCGCGCCAACTGCGGCCCCGGGCCTGGCAAGACTGAGCGACCGAGGAGGCATTGTTCGTACTCATAGCGTTACCAAGCCAACTGTGGCGGCGGCCCTGGCGTTGACGGCGCTGTTCGCGGCCGGGCCCGCCCCGGCGGCGCCGCTCGCCCTCGCCGCCGACGGCCAAGCCACTCCCAGCGCCA
>JAITJY010000152.1 GCA_031278675.1 Bifidobacteriaceae bacterium | reverse complement strand
TGGGCAACATCCTGGGCAACTTGCTGGGCAACTCCCGGTGGATGGCGGCCCGGCGCCCGCGGGGGGCCGCCCCGGCCGGGCGCGGCGGGTCTGGACGGGGGTGGTGGTGGGCGTGGCCCTAGCGGCGGGGATCGGCGCTGGGCTGTGGTGGCTGGCGGAGCGCGCCGGCGAGCAGGACACGCCCAGCTTGGGTGGGTTGGGCGAGGCTGGGAACAGCACTGAGGTGAGTCCGCAAGACCCGCTCAGTGGTGCTGCGCCGGCCGCGCCGGCTGACCTGGTCGGGGTCGTCACGGACGGTCAGGCGGTGTTCACCTGGAGCAATCCGAGCGCGGCGGACGGCGACAGTTACCGCTGGCGGCGCATCAGTGAATTGGGGGATGCGGCGAGCGAGATGACGTTGGCAACATTGCCCACGGTGAGCCTGCCCATCGAAGGCGATGAACCGGTCTGCATTGAAGTGGTGACGGTGCGGGCGAATGGAACAGGATCGGTTGGATCAGCGAAAGGTTGCGCAAAATGAACGGCGAACCCAGACCGAATGGCGCGAAAATACCGGCTTCCCGTGAGGCGGGTGGCGGCCTGACTTTGGAATTTGGTGATCGCGTGTTTGAAGTGTCACCGACCCAGGGGTTTACTATTGGCCGGTCGGGTGATCTGGCTTTCCCCGAGAATCGCTACTTGCACCGGCATTTTTTGCGTCTGCAATATGAGCATGATTTTTGGTGGCTGGTCAATGTTGGTGAACGGATTTCACCAACCGTGTCTGATTCGCAGACCGGGACGCAGTGCTGGCTGGCGCCGGGGGCGCGCCTCCCGGTGATTTTTGGGCAGACGCTGGTTGTATTTAGTGCTGGGAGTGACACTTATCAGCTTGTGCTCCGGTCTGATGCGCCGGTGTGGCGCGATAGCGCCATTGGGGCCACGGTCAGTGGTGAGACGACTGTGGGCGGGATCACCTTCACCAAGTCCCAGAAGCAGTTGATTGTGGCTCTCGCCGAATCTGCCCTGAAGCGCGGTCATACGGGGGTGTCCCACATTCCGTCCAGCGCCGAGGCCGCCCAGCGGCTGCGTTGGACCGTGACCCGGTTCAACCGCAAGTTGGACAATGTGTGCGACAAGTTGGACCGGTTCGGTGTGGAGGGGTTGCGGGGTGGCCCCGATGTGCACGCCACGAACCGGCGGGCGCGGTTGGTGGAATACGCCGTGGCGACGGGCCTGGTCCAGGCTTATGACCTGTATTTGTTGCAGGAGGATCAGCTTGATTCCGGGGCCGATCCGGCAGATGGTGCCGATTTGCCCGCCTCCGCCAGTGCCCCCGACCAGCGGGATTGGGACGCCGAGGAGGCGGGTCCCAGGGCTGCACCGGTCGCGGTTCAGCCGGTCCTGGTTCAGCGCTTCCAAGCGCGCCTCGCTGCGCAAGAAGCTCAGCAGGCGCGTCTGCGCCAGGCCCAGGCGCGGGCGGCGCGCGCCGCCGCAGCGCGCGGTTCGGCTGCCTCGGCCGCCAGCGCGACTGGGTCCGCCTCGCGCCTGTCCGGTGCCGGTGCGCGTGGTTCGGCCGCCTCGGCTGCCAGCGCGACTGGGTCCGCCTCGCGCCTGCCTGGTGCGGGTGCGCGTGGTTCGGCCGCCTCGGCTGCCAGCGCGACTGGGTCTGCCTCGCGCCTGCCTGGTGCCGGTGCGCGTGGTTCGGCCGCCCGCGCTGGTGCGCCCCCCGTCGGCACTGCGGACCAGCCGAATCGCGGCCGGACCCAGGCCCGCCCGAGCCCCAGGCGGGCTGGGCCCGCAGTGGGCCGGGACGGTGAGAGCGCCAAATGAGGCAACGGTTTTCTTATGGACGCCAGGGCGAGACCCCCCGGAATCTGGCGATCACGGCTGATGCGACGGCGACGGTGGGGGATGTAGCGCTGAAATTGAGCCGGTCGGACCCGGCGAACCAGGCGGGTCGGGTGCTAAGTCAACCGACGTTGCGGGTGTTGGACCCCCATGAGCGGGCGGCTCGCGTGTTGAATCCATCAACGCCGCTCCATGACGCAGGCGTACGGGCGGGGGCTCATCTTGAACTGGAAGATGCTGGGGGCCGGTTTTCTCAGGCCGGGGCCGGCGGAGCCCCGGCGGCGGCGGTCCTGCGGGTGTTGGCCGGTCCGCAGGCGGGCCAGGAGTTCGCCGTCCCGGCGGGGCCGTCCTATATTGGCCGGGCCGCCGGTTCGGATGTGCAGCTGACCGATCCTTTGGTGTCCGGGCGCCACGCCCGCCTGGTAGTTGGTTCAGTCATTGAACTAACCGACCTGCAAAGCGTCAACGGCCTGGTGGTGGGCGGTCAGCAGGTCCCACGTCTGACGCTGTGGCCATCCGATCAGGTGCAGCTAGGCCAAACGGTGATTTCGGTGACGCCGTTGCAGCGCGATGCGTCAACGGCCGCCGCAGTGGGACAGGTCATCCCATTCAATCGTTCGCCCCGGGTTGTCACAAGGCTCGGCGAACGCAAGATTCCCACGCCTAAGCCGCCGACCCGTCCGCAGCGGACTCCGTTCCCATGGCTGGCGATGGTCGCGCCACTGATCATGGGCGTGGTGTTGTATCTGTTCACCCGCTCGATGATGTCAGTCGTGTTCGTGGCGCTGAGCCCACTGTTGATGGCAGGAACTTATATCCAGCAGAAGACTGACGGTATGCGCCTGAGGAAAGAACAGCGCAAGCTGTTCAACGACGGGGTCGAAATTGCGCGCGAGGCAATAACGCGCTCCCACGCGGTGGAGCGAGCCATCCGCGCGTCACGTTCGCCTTCGGTCGGCGAGGCCGCACAAGCGGTAGCGCAATTCGATGCGTTGCTGTGGACCAAACGGCCCGAAGACCCAGATTTCTTAGCGGTACGGCTCGGGATCGGTTCTTCACCATCCGAATGCTTCATGGAATTGCCAAGTGACAACCAAACTGATCGTGATTCTTGGGAAACCCTGCAGGAGTTGCACAAGGAATGCTCCGAACTTACGAATGCGGCGGTCATCGCCAATTTGCAGGAGTGTGGCTCAATCGGCGTAGCGGGCGCGCTCCCGGCGGCGGGAGATGTAGCGCGCGGATTGGTGCTGCAACTCGTCGCGTTGCACGCCCCGTCTGAACTGACCATGGCGGCCTTGGTGTCACGAACATCGCGGGCCGGTTGGGAATGGCTCGGGTGGCTACCGCACACGGATTCCCCACATTCGCCCCTGGGAGGCGTCGAGCACTTGGCCGACAACCAAGCGTCCGCGACGGCGCTAGTCGCGCGGTTGGCAGATCTGATAGACGCGCGGGTCAAGGCGGCCGATTCGTCCGCCAATAAGGATCGCCCCGACCCGCGCGGGCCCGTTGATCGAACCAGGCCGGACGCGCCACCACCACCGCGAATTCCAACCGTTGTGGCGCTCGTGGCGGATGATGCGCCAGCGGATCGCGCACGCCTGACTCAACTGGCGGAGTGGGGCCCTGATGTTGGCGTGCATATCATTTGGCTGGCCCGCCGGATCGACGCGCTGCCGGGTTCCTGCCGGACGTTCGTGTCGGTGGAAAACGAGGACGATGCCGTCCGCGGCGTGCCGTACGTAAGTCAGGTGGGCGGCATCGGACAAGCGCGTGGCGCTGCGGGTCAAGTGCGTCTGGGATTGCACACCTACCCGTTGGCGTGTGACGGGATCAGTCAGCGCGATTGCGAAACTTTGGCGCGGCGGCTAGCGCCGACGATTGACGCAGGTGCGCCGGTGGAAGATGATTCGGATTTACCGCGGGCTTTGTCTTATTTGGCGCTCGCGGGTAACGAGTTGGCCCAATCGCCTGAGCTGATTGTGGAGCGCTGGCAGCAGACTTTTTCGATCAATAACCGTGACCCGTCGGTGCCTAAGATGCGTCGTAAACCGGGTGGGCTTTCGGCGCTGGTAGGGCAGAGCGCGAACGGACAATTCAATCTTGACCTGCGTTTACAAGGCCCCCACGCCTTGGTGGGCGGTACTACGGGCTCCGGGAAGTCCGAGTTCTTGCAGGCTTGGGTGATGGGCCTGGCTTCAAAATATTCACCAGACCGGGTGAACTTTTTGTTTGTTGATTACAAGGGTGGCGCGGCTTTTGCGGACTGTGTCCAGTTGCCGCATTGTGTTGGTTTGGTCACCGATTTATCGCCGCATTTGGTACGGCGCGCATTGACCTCGCTGAGGGCGGAATTGTCGCATCGTGAGCACTTGTTGAATGCGAAGAAGGCGAAGGATCTGGTGTCTTTGGAACGCGAAGGTGATGCGGACACGCCGCCTAGTTTACTGATCGTGGTGGATGAGTTTGCGGCCTTGGTCCAAGAGGTCCCCGAGTTTGTTGACGGGGTGATTGATGTGGCTCAACGCGGGCGGTCGTTGGGTTTGCACCTGATCTTGGCGACGCAGCGGCCCGCCGGCGTGATCAGAGACAATCTGCGGGCGAACACTAACCTGAGGATCGCGTTGCGGATGGCGGATGTGGATGATTCGACCGATGTGTTGGGTGATGGCATGGCGGCGCACTTCGACCAGTCCATTCCGGGCCGCGCGGCGGCCAAGACCGGTCCTGGCCGGATCACCCAGTTCCAGACGGGATACGTGGGCGGTTGGACTGATGCGACCCCCGAGCCGGCGAGGGTGGATGTCGAAGAACTCGATTTTGGGGTCGCCACCGTCTGGGAGGACCCTGATGATGGCCTGGCGGCGCAACCGGCCCCTGATCCTGGCCCGAACGACATCGCGCGCGTGGTGTGGACTATCAGGGCGGCCTTTGAGCAATGTGGCCTGCCTATCCCGCGCCGCCCGTGGCTCGATTCGCTCGCTGCGGTTTATGATTTGGCTCGGCTGCAGGGTCACCGCGATGATGCGCACTTGTTGCTGGGTGTGATGGATGATCCAAAGGCGCAGGCCCAGCCCGTGGTTTACTACGAACCTGACCGGGACGGGAACCTGGCAATCTTGGGCGCGGGCGGTGCGGGCAAGTCGACTGCGCTGCGCACCATTGCGTTGTCTGCTGCTTTGTCCACTCGCCACGGCGGGCCGTGTCATGTCTATGCGTTGGACTTTTCTTCCGGTGGTTTGCGCATGCTGGAGGTGTTGCCGCACGTCGGCGCGGTTATTTCGGGTGATGATGAGGAGCGGGTGATCCGGACCTTGCGGATGCTCAAGGGTGTGGTGGATGAACGTGTCTCGCGCTACGCGGCGGTCAATGCTGCCACCATCACCGAGTACCGCGCCGCGGCGGGGCAACCCGACGAACCGCGGATTGTGTTGCTGATCGACGGGATGGGCAGTTTCCGGGAGGAGTACGAGTTCACTGGGCGGTCTGCCTGGTTCACGACGTTCGCCCAGATCGCTGCGGATGGGCGGCCGTTGGGTGTCCATGTGGTGATGACGGGTGACCGGCCGGCGGCTATCCCGCCATCGATCGGGGCCACCGTGCAGCGCCGGATTGTGCTGCGGTTGGCGGCCGAGGATGACTACCTGATGCTCGGGGCGCCGAAGGATATCTTGGATGCCTCTTCCCCGCCGGGCCGGGGAATCATCGACGGCAACGAGATGCAATTCGCTGTCTTGGGTGCGGATTCTAATGTGGCTGTTCAGGCGCGCACGGTGGAGGGTGTCGCGCAAACGGCGCGGCGCCGGGGATCGGCTCAGGCCCCACCGATTGGGCGGCTGCCGGAGCAGATCGCTTTGTCGGAACTGCCATTGGCGGATGAGCGCGGCTGGCCGGTGATTGGAGTGGCTGACCTCGACTTGGCGCCGCTAGGCGTTGAGCCGCGCGGAGCGATGCTCTTAGCTGGACCTCCGGGGTCCGGCCGCACGACTGCGTTGGCGAGCATCGCCACAGCCTTGGCGGGCCTTGACGGTGCTTCGGGGCCGAGAGAACTGGTATTCATTGCACCGCGTCGATCCGCGCTGGAGGGGGCCTTGTCATGGTCGGTTACCGCGATCGGGGAAGATGCGTCGGCAGCTTTGGCCGAGGAATTGATCGCCAAGTTGGCTTCAGATACCATCCCAGCCGGTCGGTTCGCCCTGATGATAGAGGGGATAACCGAGTTCACTGGGACGGGCGCGGAAGACCCCCTGGACCGCTTGGTACGGGCCGCCGCCCGGGCTGAGCAGTTCGTAGTCGGTGAATCCGAGTCCTCTACTTGGTCACAGGCTTGGGCCTTGGCCAAAGGTTTCAAAGCAGCCCGCCGCGGCTTGGTGTTGGTTCCCGGCGACATGGATACGGACAACTTGACCGGTGTGTCGGTTGGCCGGATTCGGACAGCGGATTTTCCGCCCGGTCGTGGTTTCCTGATCGGTGGGGGCCGGTTTGCGAAGCTTCAAGTGGCCGTTGCATGAATTGTGCGGGCTGGAGCGAAGTTGGGTATGGGGAGAGATCCCCGTCTAAAGGTCCCCATTGCCCCGGTTGTGGGTTCCGGGTAACTTGTGGATCGAAGCAACCGTTCGGAGTGGGAGCGAGAAGCTAGGACGGTGTTGAACAACACCGTCCGACCGTGTTGACGTAGGGCAGCGGCACGCTGACCAGCGGAAACGCGGAAGGCAAGCGCAGGTTTTGCCTAGGAATCCGGTTTATTCATCGGATTGCTAGGCTTAGGGGCTTGGCGCAAGTCTCGGTGGTGGGCGGTTGCGGCATTCAACAGGTCAAGCGCTGAACCGGCGCTTTGTAACGAAAGGATATAGAAATGGCAGTTTGGGGTCTTGATGTCCAGCAGGTGCGAGAACTGGCGACGCTTTTGGGACAGAAGGCAGATGAGATTGATCAGATTAGGGCGGTGTTGACAACGAAGCTGAATGCTACGCAGTGGACTGGTCCTGATTCGGAGAAGTTCCGGGCGGATTGGTCTGGTCAGCACACCAGTTCGTTGAACCAGGTTGCGCAAGCACTGCGCGATACGCAGCAACGGGCTAATCAAAATGCACAGGATCAGGAGACGGCGTCCAACGCCTGACTTGGTCCGCCGGGGGTTGCGGGTTGGCCCGCAGCCCCCGGCCTATCGTTCTAGGAAGGTTGTTAAAAGCTATGCAATTTGGTGATTCGTTCTTCGGCATGAGCATTGAAGAAGTGCGTGCGACAGCGGGGTCGATGGATGCTCAAGCGGCGCGTATCGAGGCTACCTTGTCGCGGCTTGCTAGGTTGTTGTCTAGCACGGCGTGGACTGGTCCCGACGCCGATCGGTTCCGTAGTGATTGGTCCTCCGTTCATGCGCCGCGTATCAGGAAAGCTGCGCAAGACGTGCGGAGTTCGGCCGGTAAAGTGCGCACCCAAATCGAAACTCAAATCCGAGTTTCCAGCAGATAGGTCGTCGAAATGGTGGACGATTCACGCGCCGCACCGACCATCAGCGAGGTGGTGGATGGTGCGCGGCCTAATTCTTACAATGTCGCCGCCGCCGCAGGCGCAGGGTTGGCTCGATTTGGTCGGCTGACAGAAGAGTATGCGCGCGTGCAAGACCGCTACCGGCGCGCCCTGGAACAGATGCTAATAGCGCGCATGGATTTGACTGGCGCAGAAGCCGCGATACGAGCAAGTGGCCTGGGTTTCAAGCCAGTGGTGGGCAACGCTAGGTCATTCTACGAGAAATACCAGCACCTGGGCTTGGATTTCTTGTACTTGCGCAACAACCTGCACGTGGAACGGTTGGATGATTCCGACCGCGCGGTCTTTGGCGACTTGAGCCCGGATGTCTCACAGCCCGCCCCTCATTTAGAGACACCCCACGAACTCTCTCCGCTTCGCTCCGAGATTTCGCGGGGACCCCGAGTAGGCGAAACTCGGCTGGGGTGCAAAGGTTTCGGCAACCCAGCGGCGCTAGTTGTGGAAAACACCTGGCGACGGGTAATTCGCCTGGTGGACGATCCGGCAGTTCAGATCACTGGCTATGATCTGTCTGGGACATCCAACACCGCCAATGAAGCGGTTGTCCTAGGCCTCAACTATCTTGTGGAGTTCGATCAACGTGGCGCCTTTATTGACCGAGCTGGAGACGCCGCGCGGTTACGGTTCTTGGACGGCTTCGCACCTGAGCTGGAGGCGCGTTTCTTAGAAACATGGGGTGGTCCGGTGTCTATTCTGGTACAACGCACTGTTATTTCGACGGAGGAATAACGATGGCTGGCGTAAAGTTTTATGGTGCAGATGTTGAAGATCTGCGTAGAACTGCAGAACAATTCGACCGTGCGGCAGCGGACCTGCGGGACGCGGCGAATATCGTCACTAGGGGGGTGCAAGCCCAGTTTTGGGTAGGTCCCGTGGCCACGCGGTTCAAGTTGTCCTGGCGCCAGGAGCATTTTCCCAGCGTCAGCCAGGCCGCGACCCTTCTGGCGGACTCGGCTCAAAGGCTGCGCTCCAATGCGGCGGAACAAGAGAATGCGTCCAGATCTGACAGCGGCGGCGGATATTGCGCCGCCCGCCGCCCGGTGTTCGGCCCTGCCGGCCGTTATGGAGGGGATCAGAGCGCTGCGAAAGACCGTTACCTGGCTGGCGACCAAACCTTGGCCGAGATTATACGGCGTTATCACCCCGAGTTGACTGACAACGAGGTGGAAGTCCTGCTAATACGGATGGGACACGAAGGATGCGGGTATATGGCGCTGGTCAATACCTTAGCCCAGCAGTACGCCGACAGGCCTGAAGAGTTTGAGCGGATCTTCGGATTCCCGCTCTATGATGCGAATGGTGACTTCAACTTCGATTACATGATTACCGACCTCTACGCGGCGGAAGACAACCGAAAGGGGCATCAATTCCTTTGGTGGAAATGGACCACCACGGACGCCAGACAAGACTACTCCGCGAGCGATGATGCCCCGTGGTGGGATTACAACATTAACGAGGACACCACAGGAAGGGGTACTAATCCCGACACTAGGGAAGACCGGTTTGAGCGCTACCTGCGGGATCGCGGAGTGAGCGTAGACGTCCGTGCTAACGGGACTCCCACCACCGTGAAGGATTACCAGCGTTTGGCTACCAGCGGCGACGTGGTGATCCGAGTTTCATCGATCCGCATGACCGACGCCGACGGGGCCTTGTACGAAGCCACTGGGGGCCACGCGATGACCGTCACGGGGGTGAACGACGATGGCCACCTCATCGTCTCCTCTTGGGGGAAGGTCTACACGGTCGACCCATCCGACTACGGGTCGGGTACCGGCCGAAACAGCAGTCTGCAGGTGATCGTCTATGGAAGTTAGAACGGGGTCCAAATTGGTCAGTCGCATCGTAGTTGTCCTGTTCACAGCAGTGGTGGCGACCGTTGCCGGTTGCGGCGGGACCTCGCCTGGCGGACCGGGCGGGCCGGGCAGTGGCACGCCATCGCTGGTAGTTGCTCCGTCGGCATCGGCCGCCGATATTGTGTCCGGTAGCGTGCCTAATTCCTTTGATGCGGAGGCTGCGGCAGCGCTTGGCCTGGCGGATGGCGGCGAGCCAAACGAATTGTACGCGGTGGTTTGGTCAATGTACCGCCAGGTCTTTTCTGCCTTCTTGCTGGAGCAACTGGATATTGCGGGCTATGACGCCGAGTTGAAGAATAGCTCGCTTGGCTTCACGCCTGTGCCCGGTGGCGATGCGTCGTTTTACCAGGCGAACTCTTATCTGGGTTTGGCCTACGTCTACCTGCGGAATAACACCAATGTGGAGCGGTTGAGCCGTGAAGATGTTGAGGCATTTAGCAGCCGCGCCGGCGGCGACAACCTAGGGAGCGACCCGGTTCTTAGGGAGATTGTGGAGCGGACCTATCCCAGGGTTGGCCGGATTGTCGACAGTGACGAGGTAGACCTTAGCGGGTATGACATGTCCGGAGCGAAGAATTGCGAAAACGATGCGGTCGCGTTTGAGGTATCGTACGCCGTGGAATTCAACGCCGACGGGTCTATGGCGGACGCTGAAGCACAATCGGCAAAAAGTGCCTACCTGGAAGAGCTTGCCACGAGGATGGCGACGAGCCTGACCGCCGAGCTAGGACACTCAGTCGCAGTCTTCGTGGAACCGTCACTGGGCTGAGGCGGTCCAGATGAAGCAGCGTTTCGCGGCGCCCGGCGTCTTAGGAAAGCCGCACGAGGCGTGCGCACTTCGGTTGGTCGGGTCCGGCCCGGCCCCGAAACCCAAATTGGTACAGCTAACAGCAGATAGGAGCCACTAATGGCAACTGGCGGAATGTGGGGAGCAGACGTAGGGGAACTACGCTCATTGGCAATAGCATTTGATCGCGAGGCCTCTGAACTCCAGGACGCTACCAGGACTGTCACAAAAGCAGTTTCGACCCAATTCTGGGTGGGTCCCGTGGCGATTAGGTTCAAGACTACCTGGACTGAACAACACCACGTCAACTTGGACGCAGCCGTCGCAGTACTGCGGGAACAGGCACACAGTTTGCGAGCCAACGCGGACCAGCAAGAACGTGCGTCGTCGCAGGACACAGGCGGTTTAGTAAAGACCGCGACCAGAGCCAGGCACACAGGCGATGATTGGGTGCGGAATAAATGGGGTTGGGGGATAGACCGAACTTGGACCGAAGAGCGAAAGAAGATGCAAATATGGAACGAAGCCCTCGATATCCTGGACGCAGCATCCAAACGTCAAGACCCGACCGGAGGCCTCTATTCGCAACTAACCGCCGCCGAGTTGTGGGCCATGGGCATAGACCCTAATTCTCTTCACGATAGCTTCACGGGCTTCGACGCTTGTGTCTATCGAGGCCCTTCTGGCCAGCTAATTGTGGCTTTTCCAGGTACGGATTCAATTGCAGATTGGGGTCGCAACTTCGCGGGCGTGCGTTCGAGCACAGATCAAGACCGGCAAGCGCTTAGCTTAGCGCTGGCGGTCCAGAAGGCCAATCCGTCTGGTGAGCTAATGTTTGTGGGGCATTCTCATGGCGGGAGACTAGCTACTTTGGCGAGCGTGGCGACCGGTCGTGAGGCGGTGACTTTGAATGCTGAGGGCGTGAATCAACTTGAGCTTAGGTTTGCTGCGCGGGTGGGAGGTCAGAGTCTCGACGAGGCATCGAGCCGGGTAACCGCGCTCGTGGTGCAAGGGGAACTCTTGAATAAGCTACAGAGTCCCCCTGGGGTGCACGACGCGTTTGGTCAGCGGGTCGATCTGCCTTACGAAAAAGTAATACCGAACGACCCCGGTAGTATTTTGGGCACGACGCAACACGGGATCCGAGCGGCCAAGACCGGTATGGGACAGCTACTGTCCGGTGCCTTCTAATCGGATATTCCTGGCGCGCCGCTAGCCGGACAAGCCGAAGGCCTAGGAGATCCGATGGTTGATCAGAACGGACCATTGCCCGGGTTGGCGAAACAGATCTTGGAGGCCGCCTTCGGCGCTTATGTGGGTGGGCGGTTGGGCTATGCCAACGGCGATACTGCGGTGAGGCAGACGGGCAACACCCGCCGTGGCCAAGACCCTCGCGGCATAACCCGCCGCAAGCGCAACCACCGGCTTCAAGGTGAACGTCAACAATTCGCGGGTCGGGACAGCAGCGAATTGGTGGACTTGGGCACTACAGTAGAACCCAGGCTGGCCGGCTAACCGGCGCGCCGCACCCCAGAGAGGAATCACCATGTCACAGGGTAATTATCCGTATCCACCTTCGCCCGAGGATGGCACATTGGCGCAAACTCCCCAGCCGAACCCCGCAGCGCCCGCAGCTCCATATGGAACCGCAGCGCCGCCGGCCCAGCCAGGTTACGCTGAGGGAGCGTCGTGGCCCACCCCCCAGCCCGATGCCGTCCCGCCCCAGCAGTGGAGCTACCCCCCGCCCGCCGCCCAGCCGGCGCCAGCTACCTCATCCCCGTACGGCGGGTATCAAGCACCGGCGGCGCAGCCCTATGCAGCTCCGGGGCAGCCTTACGCGGCTCCGGGGCAGCCCTACGCAGCTCCGGGGCAACCTTACGCACCTGCGGCGCAGCCTTATGGGGCTCCAGGGCAGCCTTACGCACCTGCGGCGCAGCCTTACGCGGCTCCGGCGCAGCCTTACGCACCTCCGGCGCAGCCTTACGCGGCTCCGGGGGAGGAGTCGTCGGGGGTTGGTGCGGCTCCGGCGCAGCCGTATGGGGCTCCGGCGCCTGTTTCGGGGGAGGAACCGTTGGGGGTTGGTGCGGCTCCGGTGCAGCCGTATGGGGCTCCGGCGTCTGCTTCGGGGGACGGGGCCCAAGAGTCCGATGCGCCCCAGGCTGACCAGGGCTATCCCGCGCCGCAGGCCGGCCCCGAGAACCAGGCCGCCGGATATGGCGCTCAGCCACAGCAATACGCCGCCCAGCCGCCGCCATATGCCCCGTCGCCGGGTTCTAGCGGGCCATATCCGGCCCAACCACCGCCCCCGAAGGCTCGGACCGGGAGTTCAGGCCGCGGTCTTGGAATAGCGATGATTCTGGGCGGAGTCATAGTATTCGTGATAGCCAGCATTATCCAATCACTGGGCGGATCGAATATGTTCTCTGACTCCTATTACTCTCAGGGCGCACTCATTGATTTTCTGATTGAAATCACATTCGTGCCCGGCTGGATACTCACCGGGGTGCTGATTCTGGGTGGCGGGGCGCGGTTGATCGCCGGAAAGGGATAATCAGTCCCGGCCGCCTGGTGCGGCGGCAGAGCGGGGATGGGAGGATGAGGGAATGCGGATTGAGCTTGTGCGAGGAGACATTACACGCGAGGGCGTTGACGCGATTGTGAACGCGGCGAACTCGTCGCTGCTGGGCGGCGGCGGCGTAGACGGCGCGATACACCAGGCGGCAGGACCCAAGTTGCTCGCCGAATGCCAGGAATTGCGGCGCACCACCCTCCCACACGGTCTGCCCGTCGGCCAGGCGGTCGCCACCGGTGCTGGCGAATTACCCTGCCGCTGGGTAATCCACACCGTCGGACCGAACCGGCACGCCGGCCAAACCAACCCAGACCTGCTCCGCAGTTGTTTCACGGCCTCACTGCGTGTGGCGGACCAGATTGGCGTCAAGTCACTGGCCTTTCCCGCTATCAGCGCCGGTGTCTATGGCTGGGCCGCAGACCAGGTCGCAGTGGCCGCCCGCGCGGCCCTCGACGGCGCTACCAGCCAAGTCAACCTTGTCAGGTTTGTGCTGTTCAACGTCCAGATCCTGAAAGCTTTCCGGGAGGCATTCGCCGATTCGGCCGCAGCCGCGCCGCGCTGAGAACGCCCCAGTCAAGCCCGCGCCCGGGACTCGGCCCGGCGCGCATCGAGCCCGCGTCCGGCACTCAGCCCGGCGCACATCGAGCCCGCGCCCGGCACTCGGCCAGGCGCACATCGAGCCCGCGCCCGGGACTCGGCCCGGCGCGCATCGAGCCCGCGCCCGGCGCTCGGCCAGACCCCGCCGCGTCCGGCGCCGCCGCAGTCAGGGCGCAGCCAGCGCCCGGCGGATGCGTTTTTCGCTGACCGGGTAGGCGGTGCCCAGCACCTGAGCGAACAGGGAAATGCGGAGTTCTTCCAACATCCATGCGACCTCGGCCAAAGGCGCGGGTTCAATCCCGTGCGCCGCAAGAGCCCCGGCCCGAGCCACCTCATACGCCTCGCGCAAGTCCCCGATCACCCGGAGCCCCTGGTTCTCACGGGCCCGCGCCGTCCCCAGCCGGGACAGCCGATATTCGTCACCTTTCAGATAACGCCGCAGGTCAGCGAGCCGCGCTAAGCCCGCCCGGGACAAGAAACCAGCCCCCAACAACCCGGCCACATGCGCCTTGATGTCCGCCACGGAGTCCGCCACGGCCACCCCCGCGACCCGCTCCACCGCCGCCTCGATGCGCCGCCCCAACACCACCAAGTCCGCGCCGGTGCGCAACACCCGATCCGCCTCATCCTCAAGGCAGCCCCGCAGTTGGGCGCGCAACGCCTCGTACGCCGCTGGGTCGCGGGGGGCACCGGCAGCGGCCACGGCGGCATCGACCACCGCTGCCTGCGCATCACGCACCAACGCAGCAACGGACGGGTAGCGCGATCCCGCCAACGCCAACAGCGCGCTCGCCCCCGCCTGGCCGGGCCCTGGCGCGCGCGGCCCATATTCGAGCCGCGAAGTCAGCCGCCGGGCCGGCAACGCGAGTTCGCCCAGCAGCAACTCCCGCACGCCAAGCGGGTGAAGCACCGCCGCCTCCGCCGCGCTGGCCAGCAGTTTCAGGTCCGCCCCGCCGTTAGTGGGGACCAACGCCGGGTAGCCGCGGACGGGCGGGGCGCCAGAATTCCCGTGCCCGATGCCGTCCGTTCCGCCCCCGCTCACCACCTCCGTCGGCAGTTCCCCGAAGTCCCAGGTGGTTAGGCCGGTGCGGGCGTCGGGCCAGTGCGGCGGGGGTGAATCGGGTGCGGGGGCTGGCCGGGGCGGGCGGGCCGCCGTCGCGGCGACTACCCGGCCGATCGCGGCGCTGACATCAGGCGCGGCGGCTCGCACGGTGGCTCGCAGATCATGCCCGGCGGCAAGGATCTGTCCGCCGGTGGCCTCGACGGCGAACTCGATCCGCAAATGCCGGGGGACGGTGGCCTCAGCCCACGCTGCGTCCGGCACATAAACACCCCGCCAATCCTGGAATACCCGGGTCAAAGCGCTGGTCAGGGGCTCAATTGACCCGTCCGGGCGGAGCCAGTCCGTTGGCGGCCCGAGCCGCTCAAGCGCCTGACGGGCGGTGTCTCGGGCGGGCAACAACTCCGCGCGGTACTTCTTGGGTAGGGCTTTGATCAGTGCGGCAATCAGGTCGAGGCGCAAGCCTGGCACCTGCCAATCGAACCCGTCCGGCCGGACCTGGTTGGCGTATTGGACGGGGATATGGCAGGTGACGCCGTCTGATTCGGTCCCGGGCGCATATTCGTAGGTCAGGGGCAGCGCCAATGAACCTTGGACCCATTGGTCGGGGAAACCGTCGCGGGCTCCGGTCGCGTCTGCGACCAACTCGGGCTCAGTCAGTGTGAGCAGGTCAGGCGTGGCGCGCCGGGTCTTGTTCCACCAGGTGTCGAAGTGCCGCGCTGAGACGACTTGTTCGGGGATGCGGCGGTCGTAGAACTCGAAGAGGTCTTCATCCAAGATCGAATAGCGGGGTGAGCGGCTGCGGGCGGCGAGTTCCTCGCCGCTGTCGATCAGTTCCCGGTTGATTCGGTAAAAGGCGTGGTCGGTGCGCCAATCGCCTTCGACTAAGGCGTGCCTGATGAACAGTTCCCGTGCGAGCGCTGGATCAATCTGGCTGAGCGGCACCGGGCGGCCCGTGACCACTGGCAGCCCGTAAACGGTGACGCGTTCTGTTACCAGCGCCGCTCCGCGCTTGGCTGACCAGCGGGGCTCCGCATAGGTCGGTTTCGCGAGATGTGCCGCCGCTTGTTCCACCCAGGACGGGTCGATCGCAGCACATGTCCTGGCCCACAGCCGTGATGTTTCCACCAGTTCTGCTGCCATCACCCAAGCGGGTGGTTTTCGTCTCAGACCGGAGCCAGGAAAGATCGCGAACTTGATCCCGCGTGCCCCCAGGTATTCGTCCCGGGCTGACCCTGGCCGCGCCGCCCCGGCTCGCGCCGACGTGGCGCGGCCCCGCTGGGTGCGTCCTTTGGTGTCTGGTTCGGGGCGCATTCCGACCTGGGACAACAATCCCGTGAGCAACGCTTGGTGAATCGCGTCGGCCGGCCAGTGGCGCCGCCACTGCGTGGCGGGGCTGGCTGCGGAGTCAACCGGGGTGCCGGGTCTCCCGCCGGGCGGTGGCGGCGCGGCCGCGCCGCCCGGGATGCGGTCAGTTTGGACCTCATTCGGTCCCGCCTGGCGCCCGTGGTCCCGCCCGGCCGGGCGTGAGGCGCGCCCGCCTGAGGTGGGTGGGGGAGTGGCGGCGGCGCCGGAGCGCCGCCCGGCCCGCGCGGCTTCCTTGAGCGCGGCGCGGAGTTCTTTGACCAGGTCCTGCCATTCGCGAATCCGCAGGTAGTTGAGGTATTCGGTCCGCACCAGGCGGCGGAACGCCGAGGATGAACCCGCTGAGCGTTGCTCGCGCAGGTATTCCCACAGATTCAACAAGCTCAAGAAATCGCTCCGGGGATCATTGAAGCGTGCATGAGCCTGGTCAGCCTGGGCGCGGAAGGCGACCGGGCGTTCGCGTGGGTCCTGGATGGTCAGCGCCGCCGCGATCACGGTGACCTCGCGCGCCACGCCGAGGCGTTCAGCTTCAATAACCATGCGTCCCAGCCGCGGGTCCAACGGGATGCGTGCCAGTGCCCGGCCAATCCCGGTGAGTTGCGTCCGGCCGCCCAGATGCGTGATGGCGCCGAGTTCTTCTAGCAGTTTGACGCCATCGGCGACCCCGCGTGGATCCGGTGGCTGGACAAACGGGAACCGGGCCACATCCTGCGGCGAAGCCGCCACCCCAACCGCGATCATTTGCAGGATCACGGCCGCCAAGGAGGTTCGCAGGATTTCCGGGTCGGTGAACTCCGGACGCGTCGCAAAGTCATTTGCGGAATAGAGCCGGATGCACACGCCCTTCGCGATCCGCCCGCACCGGCCGGCCCGTTGGTTGGCGCTGGCCTGGGAAATGGGTTCGATCGGGAGGCGCTGGACCTTGGTCGCTTTCGAATAGCGGCTGATCCGGGCGGTCCCCGGATCAATCACGTAATGAATGCCCGGGACCGTCAGGGAAGTTTCTGCGACGTTGGTCGCCAACACAATCCGGCGAACCGCATGGCGCTCAAATACCCGATGCTGCTCGGCGGCACTCAGCCGCGAATACAGCGGCAGCAGTTCAATCCCCGCCCCCGCGCCCCCAACAGCCCCGGCGGCATCGGCGCCCCGCGTGCTCCCCGAGACACCGGCGACCCCAACAGCCCCGTCGACACCCGCGCGCCGCGTGCTCCCCGAGACGCCCGCGCCCCCAACAGCCCCGTCGACATCGGCGCCCCGCATGCTCCCCGAGACGCCCGCGCCCCCAACAGCCGCGGCGACACCAGCAGCCCCCGCGCCCCCTACGTGCGGCTGGCCGGTGGCGGGTGGTGAGCGGTCGGCATCGTGCGGCGAATGTTTCCCGGGCCGGCCACCCGGCAACGCACCGAGGTCTGTGGCCAGGGCGTCGGCGGCATCGGCGATCTCGCGTTCCCCGGAACAAAACACGAGGATGTCGCCGTCGCCGGTGCGCAGCAACTCGCGAGCCGCAGCGGCGATGGCGGTGGGCTGGTCCTCCGGCACCCCGTCTTGGCCCACCGGCCGGTAGCGGATCTCGACCGGATAGGTGCGGCCACTGACGTGGATCACCGGGGCGGGCCGGTCCGGGCTGGGCCCAAAATGACGCGCGAACAGCTCCGAGTCGATCGTGGCTGATGTGATGACCAGCTTCAGCTCCGGCCGGCGCCCCAGCAGATTTTTCAGGTAGCCCAGCAGGAAATCGATGTTCAGTGAACGTTCGTGGGCTTCGTCGACGATGATCGCGTCGTACGCCTTGAGCAGCGGATCGGCTTGGATTTGCGCAAGTACGATGCCGTCCGTCATAAGTTTGAGACGCGTTGCCGGCCCCGAGTGGTCGGTGAAGCGGACTTGGTAACCCACGGTTTGGCCTAACGGCACACCCAGTTCTTGGGCGATCCGCTCAGCGACGCTCCGCGCCGCGATCCGCCGCGGTTGGGTGTGCGCGATCATCGCCGGGCGCCGGCCCCGGCCGGCGCCCCTGCCCCCGTAACCCAACTCCAACAGGATCTTCGGAATCTGGGTGGTCTTGCCGGAGCCGGTCTCTCCGGAGACAATCACCACCTGGTTCGCGATGATGGCGCGCGCAATCTCATCCCGCTTCGCGCTGATCGGCAGCTCAGGCGGGTATGTGATGGTGAGCGGCGGCGCGCCAGACCGGCTAGGCACCGAACCATTGTCCCAGGCCCGCCCCGCCCTGTTCCGAAACCGCCTGGCCCTGTTCCGAAACCGCCTCGCCCTAGATCCCAGAAGCCGGGCCCGCAGATCGCCGAAACCCCGCTCCCATTCAGTCCGGCGCGGCCGCCGCTTCGGCGAACTGGACCCGGTACAGGCTGGCGTAAAGACCGCCGGCGGCCAGCAGCGCCGAGTGAGTGCCGCGCTCCGCGACGCGGCCGCGGTCTAGGACCACGATCTGGTCCGCCTCGCGGACCGTGGACAACCGGTGGGCTATGACCAGCGAGGTCCGGCCGCGCAGCGCCTCCGCCAAGGCTCGCTGCACCGCCAGTTCGGACTCGGAGTCGAGGTGGGCCGTGGCCTCGTCCAATACCACGATCTGGGGGGCCTTGAGCAGCAGCCGCGCAATCGCGATGCGTTGCCGTTCACCGCCGGACAGGCGGTATCCCCGGTCGCCGACCACCGTGTCGAGCCCCTGGGGCAACGCGTTGACGAAGCCGGCCTGCGCCCGGGCTAGCGCCTCGCGCAAGTCGGCGTCCGAAGCGCCGTGCTTAGCGAATAACAGGTTGTCCCGGAGTGTAGCATGGAACAGATGTGCGTCTTGCGCGACGGTGCCGACCACCGCCCGGACCGAGCGCGCCGTCAGTCCGCGCACGTCTCCGCCGCAGAGTTCCACCGCGCCCCGCGTCGCGTCATACAAGCGCGCCACCAGCGACGATGCCGTAGTCTTCCCCGCCCCGGACGGCCCCACCAACGCGACCATGGACCCCCTGGGCACAGCGAACGAGACATCCCGCAGCGTCCAGTCCGGCCGCTCCTCGGCGATCCGCTCCGCGCCTTCCAGCGACGCCACCGACACCTCCGCCCCCTCCGGGTAGCGGAACCAGACATCCCGGAACCGGATAGCGGGAGCCCCGGAGCCGCCCGCCCACCCATCGGACGATGCCGTTCCCCCGCCCCCCGCCGCCGCCCCGCCCGCAGTTGCTCCCGCAGCCTCAGCCGTTCCCGCGCCCGCAGTTGCTTGCTCGGCCCCAGCCGCCGCCCCGCCCGCAGTTGCTCCCGCAGCCTCAGCCGTTCCCCCGCCCGCAGTTGCTTCCCCGGGCGCGGCCGGCGCCCCGCCTGCGGCGGCGGGCGGGCTGGGGGTGGCGGGGGCTTCCCAACTGAGGTCGGCGGCATCGGGCGCGTCTTGAATCAACGGCGGCAAATCCAACACCTCAAGGACCCGCTCGAAGGACACCAATGTGGTCATCACGTCAACCTGAACGTTGGACAACGCCGTGATGGGTCCATACAGCCGGTTCAACAGCGTGACCAGGGCAACCACCACGCCGACGGTCAACTCGCCGCGGATCGCGAGCGCTCCGCCCAACCCATAAACCACGGCGACCGCGACGGAAGCGACCAGAGTCATCCCGATCCGGAAAGCGCTGCCGTACAGGGCCTGTTTGATCCCGATCCGGCGGACGGCATCCGCGTCGGCGGCGTAGTTGGCGGACTCGCGGGCCGGGTCGCCATAGGTCTTGACCAGGGCGGCACCGGCGACCGAGAAGCGCTCCGTCATGGTCTGGGACATCGCTGCGTTCCGTTCCATCGCCTCACGGGCGATGGCCGCCAGTTTCCTCCCCACCCACCGCACCGGCAACACAAACACGGGCAGCAACACCAGCGAGACCAAGGTGATCTTCCAGGACATCGAGAGCATTGCCGCGATCACAAACACCACGGTCAGCGTGTTGGAGACCACCGAAGACAGCGTCGAAGTAAACGCCCGCTGAGCCCCCAACACATCACCGTTCAGCCGCTGAGTCAACGCGCCCGTGTGCGTCCGCGCGAAGAACGCCAGCGACAGCTCCTGGACGTGATCGAAAACTTTGGTGCGCAGATCGAAGATCAGGCCCTCGCCAATCCGGGCCGAAAGGTAGCGTTCAGCCAGCCCTAGCCCCGCCGCCGCGACGGCGAACCCCGCCAGCAGTCCTGCCAGCGCCACGACCAAACCCAGCCTGCCCGGCGTGATCCCACGGTCGATGATCGCCCGGTAAACCAGCGGGGTTGCCGCGCCCAGCGCCGCATCTGCGGCGATGAGCAGCAAAAACACAATGATCTTGCCTCGGTAGGGGCGTGCGAAACCCGCGATGCGTCGCAGCGTGCCAGGGGCGATCTTCTGCTGAGCGACCGATGGGTCCTGGCGGAAAGAGCGGAAAGTTGGTCCGCCCGGTGGCATTGACATACCCCCAGCATGGCACCGCGCGCCCGCGCCCAGGCCTGGGGCAGCAGCCCGTTCCAATCACGAGCGCGGGGGCGGGCGGTTGGTGGGTGGTTGGTGGGCGGTTGGTGGGCGGGCCGGAATGTGATGTGGCTCACACTGTGGAATGGGCGGCATGGTCCGGGCGTCGCCTGCCGGGGGAACCTACCTTGCTTGACATGACCACAACGATCAGCGCAAGACAATTTGACCAGTTCCTGCAAGCCTCTAAGACGCTGCTGCCGCCGCCGCGTGACTGGCCGCAACTGACCACCTATCCGGGGTCGCTGGCGGAATGCATCATCGATGCGATCTGGTCGGAACGAGTGCGGTATGCGACCGTCGAGACAATAGTCAACCGCTACCGGGCATACCGGGCAGCCCAAGGTGGCAATGCTGATACAGATGGCGCTCCGCAGTTGGTGAAAACTTTTGAGATTGGCCTAGATGCTTGGATGGAGCAGATCGGCAACCACCAACGCGCCTATTCACGGGGCGTCGCACCGTACAAGGCCGACTTGGTCTACCAAGCGGCCCAAGCCGCCATCGCGGCCGGGATTGAGACAGCTCGCCAGCTCCGAGACGGATATTCCGGCACCACAACTCAGTTCCAAGAATTCCACCGCCGGTGGCTCGACCTACCGTCGCAGCATACCGGGCTGACCTTTGAGCGATTGGTTTTAGTGGCCGGGGTCGAGACCGTGCCGCTGGACCCGTGGCTAGAAGAGTTCGCCTCGAACACCGTTGGCGCCGCCTTGACCAACGAGGCCGCCATCAACCTGATTGAGGCAGCCGCCAGAGTCATGGACGTCACTCCGCTCCGGTTGCGCAATGCGATCTGGCAATACCAGAACCACTTTGACCAGGCCCGGCACACCTCGCCGGCGGGCTCAAACCGGGTCGCCGCAGGCGCCGCCGCGAACGAACCCCTGGCTTAGCCTAGATCCGCCGGTGATCGCCGGAGGGAAGCACCCGTCTGGTGCGATGGGTGTTCTTGGCCGGCGATGGCAGGCCGGGG
>JAITJY010000091.1 GCA_031278675.1 Bifidobacteriaceae bacterium | reverse complement strand
CTCAACCGTCTCGCGAGATAGCGAGACGCTGATCTGCTCCTCGTTGTTAGCCAAGGACCGCTCCAGCACCTGCGCATCGCGCGCAAGAGTCGTGGACCCCATCTAATAGCCACCTCCATTTGCCCTAACCGCTCTAAGTGTACCATCTGTTTGGGAGGTCCTTTCCCCTGCCGCTCACGCGCCTACGCCTCCTGCGAGGTAAGGGGCGAGGTCGGCGTCGCTCACCTTCACCACTGGGTCGTAGGCAGCACCCGCCGTGCGCGTCGCGCCGAACCACACCAGAGTTGTGGGCGGATGACTCGCGAGCAACTCATCTGCGGCGGTTTCCGCGCCAGACACGGGACAAAGGTAGGCCGCCCGCTGATACGCCGACCGCGGCAAGCCGCGCAAGCAAGCCTTGAGCGCAGCGCCGCCGACCCGGTCTCCAGCGTGTGGGAGCCACTGGGCCAGTCCGGGCTACCGGCCCGCAGCCGAAGCCGGGGGCCGCCGAGGGCCGGCCGCGCAAGAAGCGTCTGACCATTGGTATCCCGTTCTATTGGGACTGGGATCGCGCCGGCGCAAGGCGCGGTTGCGCCAGCCATGCGAAAGGGCTCCCGACCAAGTTATCCCTGGTCAGGAGCCCTTTTCCAGTAGCGGGGGGAGGATTTGAACCTCCGACCTCCGGGTTATGAGCCCGGCGAGCTACCGAACTGCTCCACCCCGCGTCGTCCAGCCCCGACAGTCTAGGTGAAATTGCCGCGCCAAGCAAGAACGCGACTCGAACGCCCAAACAGTCCAGGTCAGGGTGCCGCCACGCACGCCCGACGGACGATGCCGCCCACCCGGCCACGCGGGACCGGCCACTCACAGCCGCCACGCACCCCGACGGACGATGCCGCCCATTCGGCCAGACGGGACCGGCCGCTCACAGCCGCCCATCCGCCCCGGTGGACGATGCCGCCCACGCACCCAGACGGTACCGTCCTACGGTTGGGGGCTACGTGGCGCCGGAGTTGCGCGCTGCTTCCAGGGCCTGACGGGCCGCCTGGAGGTCCTTTTGGGCCTGCGCCCAAGCGTCCCAGTCACCGGCCTTCATGGCGGCATCTGCTGCGTCCATGGCCTTGAGCGCATCGTCGATCGCCTGGTCCAGGCTGATGGCACCGCCGCCACCAGCCGATTCGCTGGGGGACGGACTCGCCGAGGCGCTGGGGGACGGACTGGGCGAAGCGGGCGGCTCCGCGCCCGAAGACTCATCGCCACCGGTCGTGTCCTCCGGGACGGTTGGAGCCGGCTCTTCGACATCGTTCAACGCGGCGGCCAGCGTGTCCGCTATGCCGACCCGGTCATCCCCGAACCCGACCACCACCTTCCGCAAGGCGGGCAACGCTGTGCCCGAAGTGGCCTGTACATACAGCGGCTGCACATAGAGCAGACCCCCTCCGACGGGCAACGTCAAGAGGTTACCGCGAACCACCTCCGTGCCCGCGTCCTGGAGCAAACGAATCTGGTTCTTGACCTTGTCATTCGTCTCGAACGTGGTCTGGATTTGGCCAGGCCCGGCGATAGATGTGCCCTGCGGCAATTGCAGGAGCCGCATCTTGCCGTAGTCGGCGGCGACTTCACCGGCTGTGCTCCCAGTCTCGGAATCGACCGCCAAAAAACCCTTCAAGATATTCGCGCCACCGGAGGTGGAACCGGCCGGAATATAGGTCGAACTAAGTGAGAACACCGCCTCTTCCTGGGTCGGCATCTTGAGCGTCAAATAGTACGGCGGCTGCTGGATGCTCGCCTCTTTGGTCGGATCATTCGGAGTCTTCCAGAAATCCTGTCCACCGAAGAATGAGCCAGCATTCGTCACGTGGTAGCGTGCCAGCATGGTGCGCTGCACCTTGAACAGCGTTTCCGGATACCGCAAATGGCTCATCAGATCGCCGGAAATATCCGCGATCGGCTCCAAAGAAGTCGAATAGATCGAAGTCCAGGCCTTCAGCACCGGGTCATCAACGTCCCAGGCATAAAGCGTGACCGTGCCGTCATAGGCATCGACCACCGCCTTCACCGAGTTCCGCAGGTAATTGACCGTCTGGGCCGCAACCGAATTGATACCTGCCACGTTGTTCAAAGTACTGATCGAATCAAGAGCCGCCGAGCTAAGCGACTGATGCTCCGAATACGGGTAGGAGTCCGTGGTGGTGTAGCCGTCAACAATCCAGACAATCCGCCCATCAACCACCGCTGGGTAAACCCGCTCATCCAGCGTCAGGTAAGGCGCCACCTTCTGGACACGCACAAACGGGTCACGGTCATACAGGATCTGCGACTCCGGCCGGACGTTGGAAGAAAACAAGATGTTAGTTGACCCGAACCGGATCGCGTAAAGCACCTTGTTCAGCAGCGAACCGACGTTCGGGCCGCCGTTGCCCGCATAAGTGTTGTAGACCTCCCCACCGGCCTCGGTAGCATCCGACGGGTAGTCCAACTCCACGGGCTTCGCGTCCTGACCGCCACCCACTATCGAATAGGTGGGTGACGTGGTGCCGAAGTAGACCCGCGGTTCTTCGACCTCCAGCGCGCCCGCAGCCGGAATACCGCCCTCGAAGAACTCCGGCCAACCCGAATCATCCGTGGTGTTACCGTATGCCGCAGCAACCCCATAGCCGTGAGTGTAAACGGTGTGCAGATTAACCCATTGCGGGTTGTCGATCCCAGAAACCTTCAGATCACGCACCGCGATCACCGTGTCCTGCTTCTCGCCTTCAATCTCATAGCGGTCGACGGACAACACCTGCGGGAAGTCGTAATACTGCTTGTTCTGCTCCCTTTGCCGGAAAGTTGGGCTCACCACGGTCGGGTCCAGCAGCCGGATCTGGGCGGTCGAATCAGCATCCGCCCTGATCGCGGCCGGGTCCACGCCGGTCTCCGCGTTGTAAGCGCTCACCTCGACATCATCTATCCCGAAGGCGTACCGGGTCGCCTCAATGTTCCACTGGATGTATTGCCGCTCCTTGTCCAGTTCGTTCGGTTTGACAGAGAAGTTCTGGATCAGAGCCGGGTACGCCCAGCCCACCACCACCGCCGATAGCACCATCAAGCCGAGGCCTGTGGCGGGCAGTTTCCAATCGCCGCGCCAGGCCGCCACGGCAAACAACGCTGCAACAAACACCGCGATGCACGCCAGGATCAGCTTCGCCGGGATGTTGGCGTGGATCGCAGTATAACCCGCACCGTCCGAGCCATCAGCATTGACCTGCGACAACATGGAATAGCGGTCCAGGAAATACTGCACACCGATCAGCAACGAGAACACCGCCGCACCGATCCCGAGTTGTATCCGCGCTGGTTTGCTCAACCGGGGCTTAGTCCCACCCACCAGGCTGATACCGCCGTACAGATATTGTATCACCATTGCCGCGATCAGCGAGATTAGCACCACTCCCATCAGGAAGGAAACCCCGAACCGGATCGCCGGAAGCTGGAACACATAGAACCCGATATCCAGGCCGAACCGTGGATCAACCTCCCCAAATGGTTCCGAATTCAGCGCCAGCAGCACTGTTTCCCACCTGCCCGCCGCGTTGCCCGCCGCGAACAGGCCCAGCGCAGCCGGGATACCGATCAACGCATAACGCCGGATCGGCTCGAACTGGTCGCGGTAGCGGCCCACCACCTGCTCCGAATCCGTGGTCGGCGCATAGACCGGCCGGCTCCGGTACGCCCAGGTGACGGCCGCCCACACCACGATTCCCATCACCAAGAACCCGGCCAGGAACAAGGCGATCCGCGCGATCCATTGCGTGGTGAACACCTGGAGGAAGTTGATTTGCTTGAACCACAAAACCTCAGTCCAGATTTGCGATGCCGCGTACAGCGCCAGTGCCAAAACCGCCAGGATGCCGACCGTCCAAGCGACCGGTGACCGCCTCAGCGGCTTGCCCCGCGGCTGCCGTGGTGTCGGGTTTGAAGGTTGCCTTGGCGGTCTGGGCGGGAAATTGATCGAAAACACCCCCCAATCCTCACACATCTAGCTGGCAAATGGTGCCGCGGCACGCTTGCCAGCGCTTTCCGTGGACCGCTTGACGCCGCCCGATGCCGCCCAAGCCCCCTCGCCCGCACCGGTCAGCCCGGCATCCCGGCGCCCGCCCGCATTAGGGCGAACAGGCCGGGGCGTCCCCAGCGCTACCGGCGGCCACGTCGGCAAGTGCGGCGACGGCATCGTCCAATGAGGCAACCTTGATGACCTGCAAGCCGGGCGGCTCGTGACCCACCACCTCGGCGCAATTGGCCTCGGGGGCCAGGAAAACCTCGGCGCCGTCGCGCTTCGCGGCAATCATCTTCTGCTCAATCCCGCCGATCGCGCCGATCACGCCCGCCGGATCGACCGTCCCGGTCCCGGCGATCACGTGACCAGCGGCGAGGTCGACATCGCCCAATTTGTCGATAATCCCGAGCGCGAACATCGAACCGGCGGACGGGCCGCCGATATCCGCGACGCCGAACTTGACCTCAACCGGGAAATCGAAGGCCACGGTCACCCCGAGGAGGGCGCCGCCGCCGGAATCCGGGCGAACGGTCGTGACCGACACGGCCACCTGACGCCCGGCGCGTTCCACCACCACGTCAACGGGGGCGCCGGGCTCGGTCGCGGCGAGGACCGCCTTGAGGTCCGCATAATCCGAAATCGGGGTCCCGGCGACGCTCACCAACCGGTCTCCCGTCTGGAGGGCGGCCTTCGCGGAATCCGTCTGCGGGTCGTCTACCAGGACATCGACCGCCAAACCCAGGTAGTGGAAGGCGGCTGCCGTGGCAGTCGACTGGGAAGATTCCATCTGCTGTGCCGACAACTGCTCGCGCTCCTCAGCGGTGGAATCGCGGGGGTAGAGGACGTCGTAGGGCAAGAGGGCATCGTCAGGATCAAAATAGCCCTTGACCAGCTGAATCACCGACAGCGAACCCGGGTCGGCCCCGTACGCACCCACCGTGGTGAGCAGCAACTGACCGGTCACCGGATGGCTCGGCGCCTGGTCAATCTGGATCAGTTCCTGGCCATCGCGTTCGCCGAGCGTGTCAGCCGTCGGCCCGGGCGTCTCCAGGACGTAGGGCACCGGCAGCGTGAACAGGACCGCACCGCAGGCCAGCGTAGCCAAGCTGCTAACCAGCAAAGTTACCGTCCGAGGACTCAAATGCTCCCGCAGCCGGGCTAGTTTGCCGGGTCCCTGGTTAGCCTGGTTCGCCTGGTTCGCCTGGTTCGCCTGGTTCGCCTGGTTAGCCTGGTTCGCCTGGTTAGCCTGGTTCGCCTGGTTAGCCTGGTTAGCCTGGTTCGTCCGGTTCGCCCGGTTCGCCCGGTTCGTCTGACTAACTTGACTAAGCTGGCCGGCCTGGCTGGCCCCCTTGGTTGTCTCGTCGCTGGGTTGCATGGTCACGACCGCCATTGTCCCTCATCTTGCTACGGTTGAACCAACCAATTGTCAGGGGGAACCATGTCCGTAACGCCCGGCGCCTCAGGGGGCAGCCTGCCGCCCGAGTTCATTGAGCTGCTCCGTTCCTTGTTCGGGCCGGAGGCAGACCAGGCGATCGAAGCGTTCCAGGAATCGGGTTTCGACGCGCAGGGCCTGCTCGACGCGGCCGGCTTGACGGGCGATCCGGGCGCGTTGCGGGCGATCGCCGCCCAGGTGGCGCGGTTGGCCCGGTCCGCGAAGAGCGGCCAGGTGGTGGATTGGGATTTGGCGCACGATGCCGCCCGCCAGGCCTCCCTCGCCAAAGGTCCCGACCCAGCGATCGCGGCGAGCGAGCGGGCGACGGTGGTCGAGTCGTTCACGCTGGTCGGGTTGTGGCTGGATCAGGTCACAGAACTCGGGGGCCTTTCAGGGCCGGTCGATGCGTTGTCTGCGGCCGGCTGGATTGATGCGACCGAGCCGCGCTGGAAAGAATTGACCATGCCGCTGGCGATCTCGATGCGGCGGGCCATGGAGACGCTGGCGGAGCAGCACGCAGCCGAACATCCCGGTGTCGGCGAGATGACCACGAACGCGTTCAATGCGCTGGGCGGGATGTCGAGTGGGTTGTTCGGGATGCAGTTGGGCCAGGCGCTCGGCTTGCTGTCGCGTGAGGTGTTCGGGTACACCGACACCGGTTTGCCGCTGGGCGAACGCGGTGCCCAGGCACTCTTGCCCACCGCTGTTAAAACATTCGCCGCCGACACGGCACTGCCGCTGGATGAAGTGCAGCTTTTCTTGGCCGCGCGCGAAGCGGCGCATGTCCGGTTGTTTACTCATGTCCCGTGGCTGGCGGACCGGTTGCTGGGCGCAGTCGAATCCTATGCCGCCGGGATTGCGATTGATCTAGGCGCGTTGGAGTCGGCGATCCGCGACATTGACCCGCCCACTCCGGAAAACATCCGGCAGGCGATGTCTTCCGGCGTGTTCGCGCCCGCCCTGACCGAACCCCAAAAAGCCGCCCTAGACCGGCTGGAGACCGCCTTAGCCCTGGTTGAAGGGTGGGTTTCCGTGGTCACGCAGCACGCTTTGGAACGCAATCTGCCGGATGTCGCTTCGCTCAGCGAAATGATGCGGCGCCGCCGCGCCTCTGGTGGCCCCGCCGAGCACGCCTTGGCGACCCTGGTCGGGTTGGAGTTGCGCCCGCGCCGGGCGCGGCAGGCCGGTGTGCTCTGGGAAACCGTGACGGCTGAACTCGGTCCTCTTGAGCGGGACCAGCTCTGGTCCCACCCGGATTTGCTGCCGACCTCGCAGGATTTGGACACGCCTGAGGCGTTCCTCCTAAACCGCGCCGAACGCGCCCAGGCCGACGCTGCGATCGACGCCGAGATTGCGGCCTTTTTCAACGACAACGAGTGACCCGTGCCCGGCAGGGCTTAGGTGGTGTCAGCCGCGGTAGACCCTGGCTTTGGCGGCTTGGGCGGCTAGGGCCGCCTGACCTGCCGGGTACGCGACACGTTCTAGGGTCAGGCCGCGCGGCGGCGCCGCCTGAACCGCCGAGTCGCGCACGCCTGCTGCCAGAAGTTGCGTGATCCAGGCCGGTTCCCGCTGGCCGCGGCCCACCGCCGCCAGCGCTCCAACGATGAACCGCACCATGTGGTGACAAAAGGCGTCCGCCCGCACCCACAGGTCGATCCGGCCCGGGCTGGGCCGCTCGACGCGCAGCTCTAGGACCGTCCGCACCGTCGACGCGAACGGGCGTCGGACAGAAAACGGTAAGAAATCGTGTTCTCCGATCAGCGCTTGGCCCGCCTGCCGCATCGCTGCGGCGTCCAGCGGCGGCGTCCACCACGTAAAACCGCGTTCCCGCGGGTCCTTCGCGTTCTCCTGGTCCGCGATCCGGTAACAGTACTCGCGCCACAGCGCCGAAAACCGCGCGTCAAATGCCTCGCCAGCATTATTTGCTTCAAACACTCGTACGTCCTGGGGCAAGACCGCATTGAGGCGCCTGACCAGCGCCGCAAGCGCCGCCCGAGGCACACCCCCCGCACCCACCAGCGCCTCGCCGCCCGCCGGGACCTCGCCGCCGTCCGCACCGCCATCGCCGCCCGCGCCGGCCCCGGAGCCATCACAGCCCGGCGCGCCACCCCCCGCGCCCGGTGCGCCCCCGCGCCCAAGCAACCGTTCCAGCTCAGCTTCCGACAGGTCGAAGCTCGTTACCTGGCCACGAGCATGAACCCCCGCATCGGTCCGGCCCGCCACCGTCAGCGCGACGGGGCGCCGCACAATCCGCTCCAGCGCCGCTTCGATCTCGCCCTGGACGCTCCGCAGGCTAGTTTGGCGCGCCCAACCGTGGAAGTCCGTGCCGTCATACGCCACATCCAGCCGGATTCTCACGCAAACACCACCACCGGCCGCATCAACCCCGGGTGTTTCACATCCGCCACCACCAGCGCAACCAGCGCCCCATCCGGCCCAACCGCAGCCACCGGCTGGCCCCCGCCGCCGATTCCGCCCCCACCGCCGATGCCGCCGGGCCCTGACCCGCCGCCCCGCTCGCCCGCCTCACGGGCAGCGCCCGCCACCGACCCACCGGGCCCTGACCCGCCGCCCCGCTCGCCCGCCTCACGGGCAGCGCCCAGCCCCGATCCGCCGGGCCCACCATCCGTCACGACCACACTGGCGGCACCCTCCGCGCCGCCGACACCCACACTGCCGACGGGAGGCGGAGCCGCCAGGGCGGGGATCCGGCCGCCGTGAGCGAGCCGCTCAGCCTCGGCTGGGGCCACCAGGCGCACCTCAAACAGACCGGCCGCAGCCTCAGCCAGCGACAACACCCCAAAATCCGCCTCCAGCCCCTCCAACGTCACCGCGTCCTCAACCGCATAAGGGCCAAGCCGCGTGCGGCGCAGCGCCGTCACATGCCCGCCCACACCCAAACTCGCACCCAGATCGCGCGCTAGCGCCCGCACGTAAGTCCCAGACGAACACTCGACAATCACATCCAGATCCAACCAATCCCCCGCCACGCGGCGATCCAGCACATCGAACCGCGCCACCTCCACCCGCCGTGGCGCCAGCGTCACCGCCTCACCCGCCCGCACCCGCGCATAAGCCCGCCGGCCATCCACCTTGACCGCACTGACTGCACTCGGCACCTGACGAATCACGCCGCGCAGCGCAACCAGCGCGCCCTCCACTGCGGCCGGGGACAAACCCGCTGCGCAGGCGACGGCTAGAACCTGCCCGGCGGCATCGTCCGTCGTAGTAG
>JAITJY010000087.1 GCA_031278675.1 Bifidobacteriaceae bacterium | reverse complement strand
AACTACCTGCGGATGCTGTCGGAGGCGTTCGTCCTCGGCAGGGCGCCGCGGTATGACCTGCAGGGCAAGGCCCTGCTGACCGTGAACGAGAAGTACTTCGCTGGCGACCACGGCCTGATCTGGGCGCTGCTCGGCTACCAGGACCGCTTGTTGGCGGGGGTCCTGGAGAACATCGTCTGGGCTGAACTGCGCCGCCGCGGCTACACCGTCACGGTCGGCAAGAGCGGCGAGCGGGAGATCGACTTCGTGGCGGAACGCGCCGGTGACCGCGTCTACGTCCAGGTGGCCACCACGATGACGGGCGGCGAGGATCTGCGGCGCCGCGAACTGACGCCGCTCAGAGCTGCGGGCGACGCGTATCCCAAGTTCGTGGTGTCCCTGGACCGCCTGGCGGGCGGCAACGACGGGGGCATCCGCCACGCCTATCTCCCGCGATTCCTCCTGGCCGACGACTACTGACCGGCGGCTATTGACTGCGGGCTCGGCCGCGACGGAGGCTGGCACGACAACCAGGCCGATTAGACGGATCGCCTGCTCTACCGGCTCTTGGGTGCCGACCGCCTCGATCACCGAGTCGGCGCGGTGCTGGCCAGTCACGGGCTGGCTAATGCGCTGCGTCTGCGTCATCGTGCTGTAGGGCGGCGTCCGGGGTTGTCGGGGACGCTGGAAAGCGAAGGGCGATGGCGGCCGCCAAGCAGGGAATGGCGAAGACGACCGTGCATCGGAACACATTGGCAAGGCCCGTGTCCGCTGGCGAGAGCGGGATACTGCAACGCCACCACTGGCACGGCGAGTGGAACTACACCATCCACCCGGCCCCCGATCCCAAAACGCAAACTTAAATACTGGCGGGCCCCAAGCTCGACTTGACCGGAAGTCTTCAAAGAGGTCCTAACTGAGTGTCCGCCCGTGGCTCCAGATCGGGATTTCACGTTGGGCAACACTGACCCGCGAGTTGCCGATTTCGTAGACCCTTCCATCAGGTTTGGCCCTGGAGGTGACCAAGCGAATGCCGAAAGCCTTCGGCGAGTTCTGGATGAGCACATCACCAGGATGTACGAAGACGCGAGGCCAGGGGGGTAGCGTCTGTCAACTAACGACCGTTTGATGACACTTCGCGACACACCGGTGAAGAAACGTCATCAACTCATATCTGCAACCCCTGAGAGATACCCTCCGAACAGATCCTCGCCTCAATCGCCGAATTATCGCAACGAATGAACGGCGGGGGACGCTAGGTAGGCGTCGATCTGGCCCGTGGTGTACTCCGGGCCGGTGGTGTGAAGGGCGTCGAAGCAGTCCCACAGGTACTCCCACGCCCCGCTGGCCCGGAAGAGCTCAAAGACCTCACGGCCCGTCATGTCTTTAGCCGATTTGTACAACTCGACGCAATAGGCTGCGAAGCGGAGGCGTTCGTTCACTATTGCTCCTCCGGCCAGGTGATGTGGCCCGTCTCGAGTTCCTCCTCAAGCAGGCCAGTCAGCGCGACGGCGCTGAGATGCCACAACTTGGTGTCCTCCCGCTCCAGAGCCCGGTAGAGCCTCGAGCCGTACAGCGCGGCCGCTGCCTCCTGCGCCGACAGCCCACGCTCGTCGATCAACTGCTGCAGGACGCGGGGCGTGATCAACGCCAGCAAACTGGGCAGCGTCTCCTGAGAAACACTCATCGGGCCCCCTCCTGGGCAGCTTCTACGAACCGCAACCAACCCAGCCCGTTCAGAGTTGTGAACACATACTGATCGTAGAGCCTGCGGGCCTGCAGCGCGGCGAGCGTCTGGACTCGGTCCAGGAACCCAGCCTCGTAGGCCTGCAACACCGCGAAGACGTCATCATCGGCGACTGGTCCCACAACCAAGTCGAACGAGTGGTCGGAGCCGCCACGCGAGCCCCGGTTCGCCAGCACGAAATCAAGCCAGTCCAGGTCCGGCCCGACGAACCGCTTCACCGACAAGGTCGCTTGGGCCAACTCCGCGTCGAAGTCGTACTCGCTCACGGTGGCCACTCCGTTGCCGGCGCGGCGCACGACGCTGCGGGCGAAGGCCCGGGCTTGCCGAGGGTTGGAAGTCGTGTAGAAGCCGGGGCCGAAATCGAGACCGCGCTGCTGGCCGATCAGCACCGGAGTCGCCACCTGCAGGTTGCTCCCGTGGAATAGCCGCATCTTTGTCCGCCCGCTCTGTGTCGTGACTGTTCGCCCAGTGTACTTGGGGCGGGACGCGCCAGGCGGCAGCGCCGGGGGTGGGGGTGGCCGATGCCGTTCGGCGGGCGGGGCACAAACGGCCACCGAGCGAGTTTCCAGGCCCTCAAGCGGCCCCTCGCGAGCCCTTGACCTGCGCAAATGGACCCGCCTTGGGGAATCGAACCCCAGACCTATTCAGCGATCACTGCGATCAGGCGCCCGCCCAGCATGATCACAAGGTCCCACGTTTTCGCTGTGGACGGCCAAGCATCCGCCGACCTCCGTCAGTTCTCCCGCGAGCGAAGCCGTGTCACCGCCCGCGCCCTGGGTCTGATAGGTCGCCGCGACGACCGCCTGCCCTTCGCCGGTCGGTGGGCCCTCGCAGCCCACCGCCAACGACGCGAGCACCGCAACGCCGACCGGCCCAAGCCTCGAACGGGATCGCATCGGCGCTGCTATTTCAGAACAACGCCAGATGGCACCTGGCTGATCAGCGAGTAGACCGAGAACTGACTAATTCCGGAATTCCCGAATAGTTGCTTCCCGGTCGAATCCCCTCCCCGAGAATGTGTTTGACGTACTCACGTCGACTCGGGCAGAGCCGTCCTCGGTTTGCATAGCGGACGATCCGGGGCGCGGGGACGGGCTGGTCGCCGCTCGCAGTCTCAGCCCGGTGCGAGCACTGACGGCCGCGCGCCACGGGCGCCATTGAGGACGGCGGTTGGGGGTTTGACTGTCAGACGCATGGGGAAGGGTTGACTTGTTGCGGGTTGGCTATTTCTTTGTTGCGCCTGAGGTCTGTAGGCTGAGCACCTGCCATATTGAACGGTGTAACCGGATCTTTGCGATCTGAACCCCGGCCACTCGCCCCGACCGGGCGCGACTTTACGCACTCGGATCGGGGGGTGGTGTGCCCAAAACAGGAGGGACATACAACATGACGTCTAAGAACCGATTCCAGATTGTGCTCGCGGCGGCCGGCGCGGCGGCGGCGTTGACTTTGAGCGGCTGCGGCGGCGGCTTAGGCTCTAACTCCGACGCGGACAAGTCCGCCGACGCCGACGAAGGCGCGATCAAACTTGGCTTACTGGCTCCGTTCACCGGGTCGGAGGCCGCCTTCGGCCCCTATCTCGAGAACGGCGCCAAACTAGCGATCAAGGAGATCAACGAAGCCGGCGGCGTCCTGGGCCGCCAACTCGAATTGATCGCCGAGGACGACGCCTGCGACCCAACCGCCGCCGTGGCCGGGGCGAACAAACTGGTCACGGCCGGCGTGGTGGCTTCGGTGGGCGGTTATTGCTCGGGCGCGACCATTCCGACAGTAGACATCTTCGCCGAGGCCAAGATTCCCATGGTCATCCCGGCCGCCAACGCCAACGACTTGGTCGGCATGAACAAGTTCAACTTCATGATCAACGGAACCGGCGCCCAACAGGCCGCCACCGTGCTGGCTTACGCCGAACACGAGAAGCTCTCCAAGGTCGCAGTCCTGGACGACAACTCGGCCTACGCCAAAGACTTGGCGAAGTCGTTTGTGGAGCAGGCGACCGCCGCCGGCACAGTCCAGATAGTGCTCGAGGAATCAGTCAACCCGGATGAGTCGGACTACTCCGCCAATGTCAACAACGTCATCAACGCGGCGCCCGATCTGGTCTTCTGGAGCGGCTATTACCAAGAGGGCGGGTTGATCGCCAAGCAGTTGCACGCCGCCGGTTACGCCGGCGCCTATTTGGTGGGCGACGGCTCGGTGGACGCCAAACTGGCCGAAATCGCCGGCGCGGACGCCGCCAAGGGCATTGTCGGAACCTTCACCCAAACACCCGACATGCTTCAGGGCGAGGACAAGTGGTTGGCCGACTACTCGGCTCTGGCCGGCGCCGCCCCCGGCCCGTACACCACCCAGGCTTATGACGCCGTCCGGGTGGTGGCCGAGGCGATCAAGAACGCCGGATCGACCGATGGCGAGAAAGTGGTGGCGGCGCTTGAGGCGATCGACGGCTTCGACCTGTTCTCCGGTCCGCTGAAGTTCACCGCGGAGCACACTTTGTCAGAGGGCGGCTTCGTGGTGGTCGAGATCACCGACAGCGGCGAATTCCAGCTCAAGGCCAATCCCGCCACCGACTACTGACCGCCGGGCCGGTCGGCTAAACCATGAGAAAGCGGTCGGGGCCGCCGCGCCGAGTCAAGGCGGCGCGGCGGCCCACCGCCGGATAGCGAAATGTCACAAGTCATCTGGGACGGTTTGTTCGTCGGCTCGTTCTACGCCTTGGTGGCCCTGGGCTATTCAATGGTCTACGGGGTCATAAAGCTGTTGAACTTCGCCCACGGCGACATCTATATGATCGGCGCCTTCGTCGCCTACTTCATCCTCGGGTCGCTGGTCGGCGCCCCGACTGGGATCTCTCTGGCCATCTTGTTGGCGGTGATGATCGCGACGATGGCGATCACCGGCACGATGGGCGTGGTGATCGAGCGGATCGCCTACCGGCCGCTGCGCGGCGGCCCGCGCCTGACGGTCTTGATCACAGCGGTCGGCGTGTCCTTCACCCTCGAGTACGCGGTCAGTTTCTTCATCTCGGCCGACCCGAAGGTGTTCCCGGCCCAGTTCCAACTGACCGGCCAGGCCATGAGCGTGCTCGGCGCGCGCGTCACAGTTCCGCAATTGGTCCTGATGGCCGTGGCGGCGGTGTTGATGATCCTGCTCCAACGCTATGTGATGCACTCGCGCGACGGCCGCGCCATGCGGGCGGTGGCGCTTGACCCACAGGCGACCAAGCTGATGGGCGTCAACGTCGACGCCATCATCTCCAGGACCTTCTTCATCGGCTCCGCCCTGGCCGGGGCGGCCGGCGTGATGGCCGGCGCCTATTACGGCAAAATCGACTTCCTGATGGGTTTCATACTCGGGTTGAAGGCCTTCACCGCCGCCGTCATCGGCGGCATCGGCTCCCTCTACGGCGCCATGCTCGGCGGCCTGGTCCTGGGCCTGCTCGAATCCTTCGCCACCTGGCAGCTCGGCGGCATGTGGCGCGACGTGGTGGCGTTCGCCATTCTGATCCTGTTCTTGTCCTTCAAGCCCACCGGAATTCTGGGCGGGCGCGTGGTGGAGAGGATGTGACGGCGGTGCCCAAGACCAGCCAAACCAGGCAAACCAGGCAAACCAGGCAAACCAGCCAAACCGGCCAAGCCGCCGGCCAGCGCGCCTGGCGCCTGCCGGCCCCGCCGCCCAAATACGTCCGCATCCACGTCGGCTCGAAGGGGCTGTTCGGCCCCAGGCGTTTCATGGACGCCCTCGGATTGGCGCTGTTCGCATTGGCTTTCTTTTTGCCATTCATCACCGCGGACGCCTACGTCATCTCGATCGCCACTTCGGCCGCAATCTTTGTGCTGCTGGCCTCCGGGCTGAACGTGGTGGTCGGCTACGCCGGCCTGCTCGACCTGGGCTACGTCGCCTTCTTCGCCGTCGGCGCCTACACCTCCGGGATCATGTCGACCCGCTACGGCTGGGGGATGCTGCCGACCATCCCGGTGGTGTTGGTGGCCTGCGTGATAGCGGGAGTGGTGATCGGCGGGCCGACTTTGCGCCTGCGCTCCGACTATCTGGCCATTGTGACCTTGGGTTTCGGCGAGATCATCCGCCGCGTGGCCCAGAACCTGGAGCTGACCGGCGGCGCCACCGGCATCTACGGGATCAAGAAGTTCTCCTTCTTCGGGATCGACCTGTCAAAGGACATCACCGCCTTCGGCCTCACCTTCCCGCCCAATATCTCGTTCTACATGTTCACAGTGGCCTGTATGGGGATTGGCGTGGTCTTCGCCGCCCGCCTGGCCAAGGGCCGCATGGGCCGGGCCTGGCAGGCCGTCCGCGACGACGAGGACGCCGCCGAGGCGATGGGGATCAACACCTACACCACCAAACTGACCGCCTATATAACCGGCGCCGTCTGGGGCGGGATGGCCGGGATGCTTCAGGGGGCGCATGTCGGCGGCATCTCGCCGACTCAGTTCATGTTCCTGAACTCGGCCCTGATTTTGATGGCCGTGGTCATGGGCGGAATGGGCTCGACGCCCGGCATTATCCTCGGCGCGCTGTTCATCTCGCTGCTGCCGGAGTTCTTGCGCTCCGTCGCCAACGCCCGCTATCTGGTCTTCGGCGTCGCCTTGGTGGCGGTCATGGTCTTCCGCCCGAAGGGGCTCTGGCCGGCCAGTTGGCACTTGCCGTTCCTGGGCTCCGGCCATGTCGTCAGAACCGGCGAGTTGGTCGCCCAGGCCGCCGTCCAGGCCCGCCAGGACGCCGGGACCGCGGCCGACCGTCCCGTGCCGCACTACCCGGCCGGCCCGTTGGACCCGCACGTGATAGAAAACGCCCAGGAGTCCGATGCCGCGTCGTCGCCAACCGACGATGACGCCGGAACGGGCGGCGCGGCATCGGACAACGCCGCTGGAACGGCGGACGAGGACGGGAGCGGCCGATGAAAGTTCCGGGTGGGCCGCTGGCCGGCATCCCGACGGTGTTCGAGGACGCGCCGGAGAACGAGCGGGTGCTGCGGGTCGCGGACCTGAAAGTCCATTTTGGCGGGGTCAAGGCGGTGGACGGACTGAGCTTCTCGGTCAAACGGGGCGAGATCGTCTCGATCATCGGTCCGAACGGGGCCGGGAAGACATCGGCTTTCAACTGCATCACCGGCTTCTACAAGCCGATCGCCGGGACCGTCGCGTTCAACGGCGAGGACATAACCGGCTGGCGGCCGAGCCGGATCACCAAACGCGGTATGGCCCGAACCTTCCAGAACTTGCGGCTGTTCTTGGACTTGTCGGTGGTCGACAACGTCCGGACCGGAGAGCATTCGCGGGTCGGCGAGAACTTGCTCGACACGGTGTTCCACACCCCGCGTTACCGCCGCCAGGAGCGCAAGTCGCTGGAGGCGGCGCGCGGCTGGTTGGACTTCGTCGGCTACACCGAGGCCGAGGAGGCCGGCGTGTCGCAACTGCCTTACGGCGAAAGGCGCCGGGTCGAGATCGCCCGGGCGCTGGCCTGCGAGCCGGAATTGCTGCTGCTGGACGAGCCGGGGGCCGGCCTCAACCACGGCGAGAAGGACGATCTGCTGGCCTTGATCCGGGCGATCCAGGAACTGGGCGTCTCGATTGTGCTAATCGAGCACGACATGGGCCTGGTGATGGAGGTGTCGGAGAGAGTTGTGGTGATGAACTACGGCAAGGAGATCGCCGACGGCACGCCGGCCGAGGTCAAAGCCGACCCGGCGGTGATCGAGGCCTACCTCGGGACGGAGGAGGACTGATGGGCGCCGACCTGATAGTCGAGGACGTGGACCTGTTTTACTCCCGCGTCCAGGCGCTGCGGTCGCTTTCGCTGGAAGTCCGGGAGGGCGAGATCGTGGCCCTGCTCGGCAACAACGGGGCCGGCAAGACGACCACTATGAATATGCTCTCGGG
>JAITJY010000056.1 GCA_031278675.1 Bifidobacteriaceae bacterium | reverse complement strand
CGACATCGACATGGCCTGCGCTTTGAATGAGGAGCTATAGAGTTCGGCGTTCCGTTGGTCGAATTCGGCGCGGGCCCTCGGCCCGTGCCCAAAGACTTTGACCAGAGCGTGTCCGGTGTACATCTCTTCGATGTGGGAGTTCAATTCCCCGGTCGAGTCCCATTGTTTGATGAACTGCGGTTGGGCCCGCTTCGCAATCAGTGCTGTGATAACGGTGGCGAGAGGAATCGACACGAGGGCAATCAGGGTCAGCGTCAACGAGATGGTCAGCATCATCACGAGTATGCCTATCAGGTTGAAGACCGCGAACAGCAACTGCGTCATGGTTTGCTGCAGCGCTTGGCCCACATTGTCGATGTCGTTTGTCACCCGGGACAGAACCTCGCCTTTCGGCTGAACATCGAAGTATTTCAGGGGTAGCCGACTCAGTTTGGCTTCTACATCAGCGCGCAGGCGGTACATCGATTCCTGGATGATGCGGGTGGTAATGATGCCCTGGGCATAGCCGAGTAGGGAGGAGCCGAGATAGATGGTGAGCACCCCAATCAGGAGCCAACCAACTGCGGTGAAGTCGACGCCCACACCGGCTGTGAAATTCATGGAGCCGAGCAGGTCGATCATTTTGGAATTGATGGGGGAAGCGCCGGTGGGCGGCGTGGCGCCGCTTAGGGTGTAGGCCTCCAACAGTTTCATTACTGCGGCTTTATCCATGGTTTGGCCCTGCGTCAACACACCGGCTGCCACCAGTTGCTGGCCGATCATTTTGCCGATGAAACCTTCGAACACACGGTTGGTTGCTTCGCCCAGAATCTTGGGACCGACCACGCCCAGACCAACCGACACCACTGTGAGTGCGATGGCCGCTGCCAACCGGAACCGTTCCGGGCGCAATAACCCCACGAACCGCTTACCGGAGACCCGGAAGTTGAGTGCTTTGCCGCCCGGCACGCCAGGTGGCATAGGGCCACGCGGACCGCCGCCGGGAGGTCTGGCCCCAGCTAGCCTCGCCTCAGCCCCGGGCCGCCTCCCGCCTTTCCGGGCCCGCTCAGCCCCGAGGCCCGCCCCGGCCGCGCCGGCGCCGCCGCCTTTGATCCGTCGCGCCATCATGCCGTGACCTGCTCACTCATCTGGGAGTCGGCAATCTCGCGGTAAGTTGGGCAGGATTCAAGCAGCGCCCGATGCCGTCCCATCCCCACGACCCGGCCGCCATCTAACACCAAGATGCGGTCTGCGTCCATGATGGTGCCGACTCTTTGCGAGACGATCACGACGGTGGATTGCCTGGTCACGGGCACTAGGGCGGCGCGCAGAGCGGCGTCGGTGGCGAAATCCAAGGCCGAAAAGGCGTCATCGAACACGTAGATGGCCGGCTGGCGGATGATGGCGCGGGCAATCGAGAGGCGCTGGCGTTGGCCACCGGACACGTTGGTGCCGCCGGCGGCGATTTCCATGTCCAGACCGGCTGCATCATTCCGTACAAAGTCGGCGATTTGGGCAATTTCGAGGGCGTCCCACATGTCTTGTTCGGTGGCGTCCGGTTTGCCGTAGAGCAGGTTGGAACGGACGGTTCCGCTGAAGAGGTAGGGCTTTTGGGGCACGAGCCCAATCTCGCTCCATAATGTGTCGAACGCCAATTGTTTGACGTCTTGCCCGCCCAGTTTGACGGTGCCCTTGGTCGGGTCGAACAAACGCGCAATTAGGCCAACCAGGGTGGTTTTCCCGGAACCTGTGGCGCCTATGATGGCCGTGACTTCACCCGGCCCGGTGGCGAAACTGACGTCCTCGAGCACGGGCGCGGCGGCACCCTGGTAGCGGAACGAGACGGCATCGAACTCTAAGTGGCCTGGGTCGGGCAAATCGTGGACGGGGTGGGGGGCTTCGTGGACCGAGACCCGGGTTGTCAGGACTTCGTTGATCCGTTCGGCGCAGGCTTGGGCGCGCGGTACAAAGAAGAACATCATTGCGGCCATCATGACGCTCATCAGGATCAGCATCAGGTATGTGACGAAGGCGGTCAGGCTCCCGACTTCCATTGCGCCGGACTCGACCCGGTGCCCGCCGAACCAAATCACGGCGACCGAGGTCACGTTCATCACCAGCATGACGAATGGGAACATTAGTGCGAAGGTATAGCCTACAGCCAGCTGTAACTTGGTCAGCGCCCGGTTCACGCCATCGAACCGGTCGGATTCGTAGCGCGAGCGTTGGAAGGCCCGGATGACGCGGAGGCCTTCGATCTGTTCCCTAAGGACTCGGTTGACCGCGTCGATTGCCACTTGCATTTTCCGGAATAGTGGGTGCATGTGTTTCAGCATTAAGCCAAGGAACAGGGCCATCACCGGCAAAATGACGAGCAGGATGCCTGAGAGCACCAGGTCGTGGCGTAGGGCCATGGCGGCGCCGCCGGCCATCATGATCGGGGCAGATATCAACAGCACGAGTGTCATCAGCACCAGCATTTGGAGTTGTTGGACGTCGTTGGTGGTGCGTGTGATGAGTGATGGAGCCCCGAACCGGGCCAATTCGCGGGCCGAAAAGCCCATCACCTTGCCGAACAGGTCGGCCCGGATATCGCGTCCTAACTGCATCGCGGTTCGGGCGCCCAAATAGACGGCAATAATGGTGGCGATGATTTGGCCGAGTGATACTGCAAGCATCCAGCCGCCGGTTTGCCAGATATAGGTTGTGTCGCCCTTGGAGACGCCGTTGTCGATAATGTCTGCATTGAGGGAGGGCAGGTAGAGTGCCGCTGCGGCTTGGATGGTTTGGACCAGCAGGATGATTGAGACGGCACCGGTGTACGGCTTGAGGTAATGGCGCAGCACGCGTATCAGCATGGGGCTCCTTGCTTAGGGGCAGAGGACTGGGCGGGAATTGTTTGGGGAGCGGCAAGGCACGCGATCAACCGATCCGCCGAACGGAACGCCGAAGCCATCCTCCCGTGATTGTTACCGCCGCGCCAACTATACACCTGGCGTTTGCCGCTGGCACGGCGCCAACGACCCAGCAACCGTCCCGCAGGCCGAGGACCAGCACTTCCTGCCCGCCAGCGCCCGATCCGGCAGCCCCCTTTACAAACGCCAGAGCACAATTCGGCCGCGTCACCCAAGACCATCCCGCACCCCTACCGGCTCCCAGACTTACAAACGCCACGGCACGATGCCGCCGCGTCACCCATCAGGCAGACCTCCCCCACCGCCGGTCAGGTTTCCGCCGCTGGACCCACCGGTCCCCCCGCCGGGCGGAGTTCTCCCACCGGGCAGGTTTCCGCCGCTGGACCCACCGTTCCCCCCGCCGGGCGGAGTTCTCCCGCCGGGCAGAGTTCTCCCGCCGGGCTGGTTTCCGCCGCCGGACCCACCGTTCCCGTTGTTGGGTGGGGTTCTCCCGCCGGGCAGGTTTCTGCCGCTGGGTGGGTCTGTGTTTTTGGGTGGTTTGGTGTGGTGTTGGTGGCGTTGGTGGGTGATGGGTTGGCGTTTGGGGTCGATGGTGGTTGGTGGTTTGACTGCGCCGTGGCCTTGGTAGA
>JAITJY010000046.1 GCA_031278675.1 Bifidobacteriaceae bacterium | reverse complement strand
AGCATCACCTGGTTGGCCGGCGTCTTCAGGAGTTTCGGTTTACGGGTCATATGTCTATAACGAGCGTGGGAGCAGCATGCGCACGATCAATTCGCAAAAAACCCCAGGTGAGGGCCGCTCGCGCCGGGGGGGTGCGCAACGACCCGCCGCAACCCGGTGGAACAGCGGTTGGGCAAGACGTCGGTTGGTCGCCGAGTTATCGGCGGCCTTCCAGGGAGATTCGGCTCTGCGCGGCGATGAAGCTCAGGGCGTCTGCCGCAAGCGGCTCGGCCAGGAGCGTGTCAATGTGCGTCCAAGTGCCGAGCCACCGGCCCATCGGCTCATCCATCATGGCCGTGATCGCGCGGATGTCGTCGAGGATCTGCTGCGGTGTGGCTCGCTTGAGCGCCTGTCCGGGGGTCTTCTGGCCGACAAGCGGGAACCCGAACACCACCGGTTCGCAGTCGGGTAGCCCCAGCCCGTTGCCGGGCTGGGGCCCCCTCAGAACCGGACATGCCCGCTTTCCGAGCATCGCGGCTCAAGCAAGCCCTGGGGCGGCTCGGGCCGGCGGGGCGTGGTTGACGCAGTGCAAATGGAGGAGTTGGCGTCCGTGGCCGGCGTTTGGGTCGGTGACCGCGCCGCGACGGATGGCCGTGCGTATGCTTTGGTGCCAGGTCTCCCACTCGGTGGGGGTTTGCGGCAACCGGTCGGCATACAGCAACGGCGCGTAGCAGCGCGGGCAGCGGCCGTTCTGCTGGCGCAGCAGGTCGGCCAGGAAATCAGCGACGGGCGCGGGTTGCCGCTTACGCCGCTGCCGCCAGTAGTCGGCCAGGCCGGGGTCGTCGGGTGACGCCCTGCCTTTGACCTTCGCGTGGCGGACGATGGGTGTCCACGTGAACTTGGCCAGGTAACGCCCGGTCTCGGGGTCCCCGAAAGTCCAGTGGTCGCCTCTTCTGGGGTGGTATTTCCGCCAGTAGCGGGCTTTGATCCATCGTTTGCCTTTGTTCGGGTGGGTGCGGATAGCCCAGTACCACAACCGCCAGAACAGCCAGTCCTCCAGTTGGTGGTAGGCGTGGCTCGACACCCCGATCCGGTAGTACGCCGCCCATCCCCTGATAATCGGGTTCAAGGTGGCGACCACCGCCAGGGCGTTGGCCCCGTGGAGTGCTTTGACCTCGCCGTGCAAGCGTTTCCGTATCCTCGCCAACGCGGCCTTGGACGGCTTCATCAGCAGCTTCCCGCACGGGTAGCGGCGGATGTTGAACCCGAGGAAGTCGAACCCGTCGAACAGCGACACAATCCGTGTCTTGTCCTCGTTGAACTCCAATCCCCTGGGCCTGAGCCATTCCGTCAGCCGGTCTTTGACCGCCAGCGCGTCGTCTTGGGAGTGGCACAAGGCCACGAAGTCGTCGGCGTAGCGGACCAGCACCGGCGACCCCTTCGCGACGTGGTCGCCTTGATGCCCCCAGTGCTGGGGGTAGCGACGCACCCCGGCGGCTTCCTCCATCCCGTGCATGGCGACGTTCAACAACAACGGCGAAATGATCCCGCCCTGCGGCGTTCCCGCCTCGGTCGGAGAGGTTTCGCCTTGTTCCATGACCCCGGCCTTGAGCCACGCCCTGATGTGTTCCCTGGCTGGGAACCCCTCCAACGCGGCCAACAACCTGTCGTGGTCGATGTTGTCGAACGCTCCCTTCAGGTCCGCGTCCAACACCCACATGCGGTGCCGGGTCGCCCCGGCGCAGGTGCCGAATATCGCGGCCAAAGCGTCGTGGCAGCCGCGTCCGGGCCGGAAGCCGTACACGTCCGGCTCGAACCGGGCCTCCCACTCGGGTTCCAACGCGTTCAACACGATGGCCTGACAGGCCCGGTCTGTCAGCGTCGGTATACCCAGCGGTCGGCGTTTGCCACCAGCTTTCGGGATATACACGCGCCGCACCGGCAACGGCTCGACCTTCATGGCGTTCCGCGACAGCCACCAAGCCATCGCGGCCCTGGACTCGTCGTCAAGAATCACCATGCCGTCAACCCCGGCGGTGCCGCGCCCCGCGTTTGCCTGCGTCACCCGACGGACCGCCCACAGCGTGTTAGACCACGAGCGGAGCATCAGCCTCTGCAAGCTGCGGACCCTTTTGTGGTCCGCTTCCCTCGCCGCCGTGAAGATCCTCTGCCGCAAAACGCGTACCCGGTCCTCGACGTCCCGCCAGAACACCTGCGGCCACCAGCCGAAATCCGCGTCTGCGGGTCTGTTCGCCGAAGCGTCCAACATCCCCCGCAGTTCCTTGTCCACGACAGTCCTCCCCTCACAGCTCACCCGGCTCACGTCAGCTCGCTTTCGCGCCCGGGAAGACCCCGGTATCCGGCTGGTTATCTCCGGCCGCCACTTGGAGGAGCAGCGCCACGCCTTCGTTTCCCATCGCCTTTCGGCGCACCGGCATTCGCTTCTTGAGCCATCCTGTTCCCGCCGCGCACATCAGCGCCCCTTACGGGCACGCCCACCAAGGCGCGCGCCTTGGCGCGCGACGGGGTTCCCATGTTCCGCACAGTCCAGCCGCGACCGGGCAGGGCGCCTCCTTTAACCCCGGGGACGGTGGTGTCCCCACGCCCGGTACACACATCCCAGGCGCCACCTGCCGGACTCACACCGGCCTGTCCCTGAAACCCCCGACGCCTGCCTCAAAGGGGCCTCCGAATAACGAGGACTCAACAGAGATTCACTTGCGTTCACCCATCCCGG